>CAZLJB010000451.1:0-3559 GCA_964559195.1 uncultured Anaerolinea sp.
GGGGTGTCGATAAAGTAAATCGGCTTCAACCCTGAGATAACCAACGAAAGCCCCTTTGTAACCATCATCATGCCCAGTGTGGCGATGAAGGGCGGAATTTTCATCTTGGCGATGAAAACACCGTTTACCATCCCGCACAACCCACCGGCCAGCAAGCCACCCACGACACCCAAGGGTACCGGAAGCTTCCAAAAGGTGATGAACACACCGGCCATGACTGCCGAAAATGTCATCACGGTACCGATCGAAAGATCAATCCCGGCGGTGATGATGACAAAGGTGACACCCAGTGCCAGCACACCATTTACAGCAGTGGCCAGCAGGATGCCGGTGACGTTTGAGAAAGAGAAAAAGTTGGGTGATGCCAGCGAAAAGCCCACAAAAAGCACAATCAGTGCTGCAAATGCCAAAAGCTTTTGAGTCGCATCAGAGCGCAGGAATGAGTTTTTCTGAGCAGGAGTATTGACCATGTTTCACCTTCCGAGTTTCGATTTTGAGCTTGCATGCACTTCAAGGAACAGGTCAATGCAAGGCGGCATCTCTTTAATTTGCGATCAGCGACTCTATGCGCTGGGTGGCGAATTTCATAATGCTTTCCTGGGTGGCAGTAGCGCCATCCAATTCACCGGTAATGCGTCCTTCGCACATCACGATAATACGGTGACTCATGCGCAGAATTTCAGGTAGTTCGGATGAAATCATAATGATCGATTTACCCTGCTGGGCCAGGTCATTCAGCAATTTGTAAATTTCACTTTTGGCGCCCACATCAATGCCGCGAGTGGGTTCATCAAAGATCAGGATTTCTGTATTGGCGGTCAACCATTTGGCGATGATTACTTTTTGCTGATTTCCACCTGAAAGATTCTTGGTACTTTGCTGAAGGTTAGGGGTTTTAATAGTCAGCGCCTGTACATAATGTTCGGCGGTGGAAGCCGTCTGTTTAAAATTGACCACGCCCAGGAAACCTAAAAATTTATCAAAAGCGGCCAGCACCACGTTGGTTTCCACGTCCATGCCAAGCGTCAGGCCATATCTTTTACGGTCTTCAGACAAATACCCAATACCCAGACGGACTGCATCGCTCGGGCTTTTGATATCAGTTTTCTTTCCATGAATATAAACTTCGCCATGCTCAACCGGATCGGCACCGAAAATGGCACGCGCCACTTCCGTGCGACCGGCTCCCACCAGGCCGGCAAACCCGAGGATCTCGCCTTTGTTCAGGCAAAAATTGACATTCTTGATCACGTTTCCGCGGTTGAGGTTTTTGACATCCAGTACAACCTCGTGTGAAGGATTTTCCGGAATTTCGGGGGTGGATTCAAAAATAGTCCGCCCAACCATCATGCTGATTATCTTATTAATGGAAGTCGTTTTGGTATCGACCGTATCGATATATTGGCCATCACGCATGACGGTCACCCGATCTGAGATCTGTTTTAGTTCTTCGAGGCGGTGTGAAATATGCACAATTCCAACGCCTTTATCCTTCAATCTACGAATGATGTTAAAGAGCTCATCAATTTCAGACTCTGTCAGGGCGGCTGTTGGTTCATCCATGATCAGAACTTCGGCGTTATAAGAAAGCGCCTTGGCAATTTCCACCATTTGTTGTTTTGCAACGGTCAAGTCAGTGACCTTGGTGCGAGGGTCGAGTTTGAGGTGCATCATCTCCAGGAATGCGGCGGCTTTTTTGTTTATTTCATCGTCGTTTAGAAATATTTTGGCCTGGCGAGGTTCGCGGCCAATGTAAATATTTTGGGCCACGGTCAGGTGCGGCATCAGGTTCAGTTCCTGATGGATGATGCTGATCCCCAGGTGTTGAGCGGCAGCCGGGTTAGGGATATCGACTTCCTGGCCCTTATAAAACACATGACCGGAATCTTTTTTATAGACTCCGGTCAATATCTTCATTAGTGTGGATTTTCCTGCGCCGTTTTCTCCAACCAGCGCCATAACTTCCCCAGCCTGTAACTCAAACTGGCATTGGCTGAGCGCATGCACACCGGTAAATGATTTTTCAATGCCTTCCATCAAAACCAGAGGTGAATTCATGGGGATTCCTTATATCAGTGTGTGGTTTAGTGAAAGTTATCATTCGAATCAGTGACTGAATTAATCGCTCATGGTAACGATACCATTGTAAGGTTTACGTTCCAGATTGTCAAGCCTTTTTTTGTAATTTTTTAGTAATTATCAATATGGTTTTATCACAAGGGGTTTGGGGTGTTTTCGGTTTAAATTGAATATACCTGTTGTTCCGGTACGCCCTTTTCTGCAAAAAGAATATAACCTGCTTGCAAAATGAAGGCCTGTGGGTAATTTCAAGGATGGTTTACCCGTCTAGGAAGATCCTCACGGGCATTGCACCACGCCCTGCGCCCATAGGCAGCCTCCGCAAGCCGGGGCTTCATTTCCCAGGCAGTCCTCTTTGTTCTCTTCCGACATCTCGCAGCCACCGCAAAAGGTGCATGGCGCAAATGCAAAACGTTGAACTTTTTCACGGTAGTCGAGATATGCCGGGTCCAGCCATAACTCCTCCAGGCTGTGATCCAATATGCTTCCAATCACATGTTTGTGAATTTTGCGCGGTTTTCCATGTAGAAAGCTGGTGTGATTGTGCATCAAGGGCCAGCAGGGGCTGGCATCGCCGTTCCAGGCAATCGTCATCGTACCACTTTCGATAAAATTGCAGACATCATTCGAGCCGCCCCAATTGTTTCCCGCAAAACTGATATTGCAGCCGCTGTTAAACGCTCCGAAGAGTGCTTCGCGAGTATCTTCGTCAAAATCCATTTTGGGCAGGCTCAGGTATGGATTGGTGTTGGATGGCAGGAAGGCGATATTGGTCATGGTGCGGGCGTACAACCGCTCGGACTGCATTTCCGCAGTGGCGGGTTGGAGATTGCTGACCGAAAAATGTTTAGCGCCTATTGACTTGCCCAGTTTGATCACTTCAGGCAGCTGGTTTATGTTTCGTTTCATCCCCACAAAAGCCACTCCGATCTCTGGCTTGGGATAATGTCCACCTTTGCGCAATCCTGCAAACCTGCGGATGTTCTCAACCACCTGTGGCAGTTCAGCTCCCAGGCGTACATCTGAATAGCTTTCTGGCGTGGCTCCATCCAATGAAACCCAAAGGATATCCAGACCGGTTTCGATTAATTCGCGGGCTTTTTTCTCAACCAGGGTGGTTCCGTTTGTAATTAATTCAACCCGGGTGCCGAGTTCCTTGACCTGACGGATCCATTCCATGGTGCGCGGATGAAAGAGAGGTTCACCAATCCCGCCGAAGTAGACCTGCGGAATTGGATCCATTTTCTTTAAACCTGCCAGGATCTGCTCAAAAGTTTTTTCACTCATCTTTCCTAGAGGTTGGTCCCAGGCGTTTCGAAAGCAGGTGATGCAATCCAGGTTGCAGTCCACGGTTGGCTCAATGTCTCAGAATATCTTTTTCGCCTGGCGCTCGACTTCGGTTTTTACCTCTTTTTCGATGTTCCTCACGCTCTTTCCTTGGTTGAAACGGTAGGTGATATTCACAAGCAGCATGTTCTTG
>CAZLJB010000452.1:0-3551 GCA_964559195.1 uncultured Anaerolinea sp.
CCTGGCTGCCGCACGCAAAGCCTTCCCAGTTTGGAGTCACACTCCCTGGCAGGAGCGCATCAGGCTGCTGCGCAAAGCCGCTGATTTGATTGACGAACGCCTGACTGAGCTAGGCGTTGTGATGGCTATGGAAGTTGGCAAGAATCGTATGGAATCCATGGGGGATGTGGCAGAAACCGCCGATCTGATTCGTTACTCATGTGACATGATGGAACAAAACAATGGGTTCATCAAGCCCATGGGCAAAGACCCGCTCCCATACCACGACGTTACGAACACTTCGGTACTCCGGCCTTATGGTGTCTGGCTGGTTGTCAGTCCATTCAACTTCCCCTTCGCTCTGACCGGTGGCCCAGCCGGGGCTGCCCTGGCAGCTGGTAACACCATCGTCATGAAACCTGCCACTGACACCCCCTTCATCGTACGCCTGATGGCAGATTGTTTCCGGGATGCCGGCCTACCGGATGGTGTGGCCAATTTTGTCACCGGCCCTGGCCGCACGATTGGTTCCGCCCTAGTCAATAGCCCAGAAGTTGACGGCGTCACCTTCACTGGTTCTTATGATGTTGGCATGAAAATGTTCCGCGATTTTGCCAATGGCAGGTTTGTACGCCCCATGGTGCTTGAGCTGGGTGGTAAAAACCCCGCCATCGTCACGAAAAACGCCAACTTGGAAGATGCAGCCCAGGGTATCATTCGCTCAGCCTTTGGCCTGCAAGGACAAAAATGCTCAGCTGCCAGCCGCGTTTATATCCAGGAGGAAGTCTATGACACCCTGGTTGGTAAATTAAAAGAACTGACCGAAAAGCTCACACTGGGGGATCCAACCGACCGTCAAGTTTTCCTCGGCCCCGTCATTAATAAATCATCCTATCAGGAATACCAGGACTTTTGTGCAGAGCTGGCCAAAGCTGGCAAATTCCTGACCGGCGGGCAAACCCTGACCGAAGGCGCCCTTGGAAAGGGTTACTACTGCGCGCCCACTTTTGCAGTCGACATTCCTTATAGCCATCGCTTATGGAAACATGAAATGTTCCTACCCATCACCACCGTTGGGAAGTTTAAGACTCTGGAAGAAGCCCTGTTGATGGCGAATGATGTCGATTACGGTCTAACCGCAGGGGTTTACGGCTCGGAAGAAGAAACGGAATATTTCTTCGATAAAATCGAAGCTGGAGTAACCTATGCCAACCGCCCGCAAGGAGCCACCACCGGCGCATGGCCCGGATTCCAGCCATTTGGTGGTTGGAAAGGTTCCGGCTCCAGTGGTAAAAACGCGGGTGGTTACCACTACGTCCAACTTTACCTGCACGAACAAATCCGCACCATGGTCCGCCCCAAGTAAAATCACAAATGACCCGGCCCTCTTCCCGATTGGGAAGGGGGCCTTAAACATTCATTATGCCCTGGAACCCCGATCAATACCACCAATTTCAAGCCGAACGGTCTGCCCCCTTTGATGACCTGCTCAAACTTGTATCCTTGCGCCCTGGTCTCAAAGTTGTTGATTTAGGCTGCGGAACCGGGGAATTAACCCGCCGTCTGGCTGATTGTTTGATTGAGAGTGATGTTCTTGGCCTGGACAACTCAACCCAGATGCTGGAAAAAACAATTCCTTTTCAGCGTCCAGGGCTTCGTTTTCAGGAAGGCAACCAGGAAAACCTGGAAGGCAAATGGGATTTAATTTTCAGCAACGCTGCCCTGCAATGGAGCCCAGATCACGAACACTTGATCAGCCATTTATACGATCAACTGAAACCCTCAGGCCAGATCCTGGTGCAAGTTCCTTCCAATCACGAACACATCTCACACCGCCTGATCATTCAAACTGCCCGGGAAGAACCCTTCCAGACCCGCTTGAATGGCTTTGTAAGAACTTCCTCAGTATTACCCATCGATCATTATGCCCGCCTCTTTTTCGACCTGGGTGCATGTAACACCCTTGTTTACGAAAAAGTTTTTGGACACATCCTCGAAAATTCGGATGCAATTGTTGAGTGGGTTTCAGGAACTGCTTTGGTTCCTTATTTTGAACGTTTGGACACCAGCAAGGATGCATACCTGGCAGCCCTGCGCGAAAAAATGCGCCGAAGTTTTCCTGGAAGCCCGGTATTCTATCCATTCAAACGAACTTTTTTTTCTGCATACAAACCAGGTTAATTATGGATGAAGAAGGCGATCGCAAAGCATTCATTTCACGGATTGGCACGTTTTTTCTAATTTTGGGGTTGATGGTACTGATCCTGTTTGTTGCTTCCGATATTGGGGATAAGACCTATTTCAGCTATTTTTTTATCGGAGTTATCCTTTTTTCAATCGGTTTTATTCTAAAACGAATGTCAGCGCCACCCCCGCCCCCCAGCAAACGCTTTGAAGGTATTCGCAAAATACAGCAGAAAAACCGCGAGGCGAAGGCCAATAAAGAAGCGGCAAAAAAAGACCAAGGTAAGCAAAGATAAATCTTAATTGTCATCCGGCTCGCGAAGCCACCCACAAAGGCTAAAAGATGTCCAAAATTATTTCGCTACACGATGCTGTTTCCAAATATGTCAATGACGGTGATGTGGTTTATGCTGCCGGGTTTACTCACCTGATCCCCTTTGCAGCCGGACACGAGATCATCCGTCAAGCCAAAAAAAACCTGACCCTGGCGCGTGCCACACCTGACCTGATTTACGACCAGTTGGTTGCTGCCGGTTGCGCCCGAAAGGTTATTTTTTCTTACATGGGCAACCCGGGCGTGGGATCCCTGCGCATCGTTCGCACCGCAATCGAAAAAGGGGAACTCGAATGGGAAGAATATTCCCATTTCGGCATGATCACCCGCTTGCAAGCCGCTGCCTCCGGGTTGCCATTCCTGCCGATGAACCAGACCGCTGCCATCGACCTGGAAAGGGTCAACCCCTTGATCAAACGGGTGATCGATCCATATTCCGGTCAGGAAGTCATCACCGTTCCCGCTCTAAACCCGGATGTGGCCATTGTCCATGTCCAACGTTGTGACCAGAACGGAAATGCTCATCTTTGGGGTATCGTGGGCGAACAGAAGGAAGTTGCCTTTGCAGCCCGAAAAATCATCCTGACCGCTGAGGAAATCGTGGATGAGTCGGTTATCCGTTCAGATCCCAACCGCACCCTCATTCCAGGCTTTATCGTGAGCGCGGTCTGCCACGTACCACACGCAGCCCACCCAAGCTATGCGCAAGGTTATTACGACCGCGACAACGAGTTCTATCTCAACTGGGATAAAATTAGCGAATCCCCTGAACTTACTAAACAATACCTTCAAGAATGGGTTTATGCTGTCAAGGATCGGGATGAATACTGGCAAAAACTGGGCACTGAAAAACACGCCCAACTAAAAATTGGATCGCGCTTGAGCGCAACCGTTGACTACGGTCAATATTAACATGATCCCGTACACAGATTTCGGCGGTAACGGCCCACAGTTGCACTTTTTACATGCCAATGGCTACCCACCGGCCTGTTACCAACCATTGATTGACCAGATCGGAAGAGCACACGTCTGAACTCCAGTCACCTGAAGCTAT
>CAZLJB010000453.1:0-3538 GCA_964559195.1 uncultured Anaerolinea sp.
AGATAGCTTCAGGTGACTGGAGTTCAGACGTGTGCTCTTCCGATCTGATTTGGATTATGGTGGGTTAAAACATTGATGACCCGCCTGGGTGGATCCATCAACATTGAAAGTGATGGTAAAAGCGGCACCTTGTTTCGACTTCGCCTGCCAATATTGGTGGATAACTTATGAATCCGCCCATAAATCGTGCATTGGTTGTAGAAGACGACCTTTCATGGCAACAAATTTTGAAGGAGATTTTGTCAGATTGTGGTCTGGAAGTAGATGTCGTTGGAAATTTGAATGACGCGGTAATTGTTCTCAAGGACCACCCACATCGTTTGGCGGTTGTTGACCTCTCGCTTTCGTTGAATGATCACAACAATCTGGATGGTTTAAGAGTTCTTGACGCAGTCAGGAAACTTGACCCAAATTGTCGTGCGTTGTTGCTCACCGGATTTGCTACAGTAGAGCTGGCCGTTACAGCTCTGACAGATTATGATGCATTTACTTTTTTGCGGAAGGAAAGTTTTAATCGGGGGCAATTTCGAGATTTGATTTATCGAATGCTTGCAAGTGCGCCCCAACAAAATAATTCGATTGATCTTTCGAAAAGCCAGGTCGATAACAACATAAAACCCATCAGTTTGCCAATATCATCCAACGGAAAAGATATCAAGGAAAAGGCCATTATAGTCGAGGATGATGCTGGATGGAGAAACATAATCGAAGAATTGTTGAGCGATTTGAATATTCAAGTGCGATCTTGCAGCAGCTTTGGCGAGGCCATGAGCTATCTTCGCAGGGAAAAATTTTCACTTGCTATCGTCGATCTTTCTCTAAATGGCTCAATAACAGATTTGTGGGATCAGAAATCTCTGAGGGATAATCTCGGAGGTTATCAATTACTTGCTACGACGAAATCGAATAATGTTCCCACAATTGTTGTAAGCGGAGTTGCTTCAACTGAAGATATAAAAAGTGCTTATTCTGAGCATTCAATTTTTGCGTATATGGAAAAACAGGCCTTTGATCGAACAATATTCCGGCGCATTATTGAGGAAGCCAGAAAAACCCGCCTTGAAGGAAATGAACTTTCGGTTTTGACTGATCGCGAACGTGATGTTCTGAACCACCTTGCTCAGGGACTCACAAACAAAGAAATCGCCGAAAAACTGGTAATCACTACAAACACAGTAAAACGTCACCTTAAGGCTATTTTTGAAAAACTTGACGTTCATACCAGATCTGCTGCCGCAGCAAAGGCGCTCGCAGAAAAATGAATTTAACGGAAATCCCAATGGATAAATTGGTCGTACGACAAGAATAAGATAGGAATTTTTCAAACACGACCAAGACATCGATAAATAATACTAACCAAATTTCGGAGATAATATGTTTCGTAAGCGCTTTTTATTAGGGTTAGTTTTTTTTACGATTTTCATTAATTCGGGATGCCAGGGAAATACAAGTATTGGTGTTACTCAATCACCCGCAATAATATCAAACATCAAAGAAACACCAAACGCGACATTGACTCCAAATATTTATGATGGGCTTTTTGTAGACCCATCTCAGAAATTAGGTTCAATAAGCCCCTATGTATATGGGAGCAATTATGGTCCCTGGATTGCAGTACCTGCGGGGATGATCCCGGATGCCAAAAATGCTGGGATACGGATCATTAGATTTCCTGGTGGAGCCTGGGGAGATCATAACAATTTAAAGGAATACCAGTTTGATACTTTTATTCCGTTCTGCAAGCTGTTGGGAGCGATTCCCAGCATAAGTGTCCGGCTGTCAGGGGGTTCTCCTGAGCAAGCCGCAGCAATGGTTAAATTCGTAAACATTGACCGAAAATATGGCGTGAAATATTGGTCAATTGGAAATGAACCAGATTTGTACACCAAGGAAATTAACACTCCTTACGATACCCCCGAATTTAATCAAGCCTGGCGTTCAATTGCCTTGGCAATGAAGGCTGTAGACCCCACTATTTCATTGATTGGGCCCGAAATAAGTCAATTTACGGCAATTCCCAGTCAAAATAAAAAGGATTCCGCCGGTCGGGACTGGATGACGGAATTCCTTAAGGCGAATGGTGACATTGTCGATATTGTATCCATCCACCGCTATCCCTTCCCGGTTAACGTATCGGTTTCGGTAACGACGGATGACCTGCGCGCCAATACAAAAGAATGGACATCCATCCTCAAGTACCTGAAAAGCCAAATCTTTAAAATAACTGGGAAAAATATACCGGTAGCAATCACAGAATTTAGCTCACATTACAACAAGGCGGTGGGAGGTGATGCCACACCGGATTCTGCCTATTACGCAATCTGGCTGGGAGATTTACTGGGGCGGTTTATATCTCAAGACGTGGTGATTGCCAATCAGTGGATGTTGACATCCAGTGGCGACCAGGGTGGATGGGGGCTCATTGGAAGGGGTGAATTGCGTCCATCTTATTACACATATCAAATGTACAAAATGTTTGGAAATCATCTTCTTTTCAGCTCGTCAAGTGACCCGGATGTCAGTGTTTACGCAGCCGAAACGGATGACTCAACCCTGACAATTATGATGATCAATCTGTCGAATGAGACAAAAATAATGCCCATAAATATCAAAGGATTCAAGTCCTTTTCAGCGTATAGATGGCTTTTAGATAAGGACCATCATGCCGAGTCGCTACCAGCCCTGACTGTTGACAACAACAGTCAAGTTACTCTACCCGGCCAATCAATGATGCTCTATAGAATAAAATAAAATCCCTGCGTTTTGCAGGGATTTGTCGTTGATTTAAGCTAATGATTTGGTCTGATGCCAAAAGACCATGTCAAATCAGTATAGATGGTTTCAGCCTTGTAAACCCGATCGTTTATTCGGTTTAAATTTGTCGCCATTTGGGGCGTGATCAAGGGGATGGGTTTGCGTCCATAAAAATGTTTGTAATACAAAATATTCGCCCCTTTTTCATCAAGCGCCCAGTTGAGATGCTTATAGCGAGAAACATCAATCGGACGTGTATAACCCCGAAGAGTTTTTGCCTGAGAAGCACTACAATAGTGTTCAAAATAGGTCATGACAAGCTCACGGATTGATTTGTAGACTGGTTCACGGAAGCCCAGGTTGACATAATTACTCTTCGCCAGGGCACCCCAACGGCCCTGGACCTGGTATAGCGCCAATACATGATCATCATCCTCGCCAGGATACGGAACGATATCAACCATCAACGGCCTGAAACCAAGTCGCCACAGAGCAAGAACAGCCAACAAACCACCGTCCAGGCAATGGCATTGACCATCCAGGATGACATTTAACGGGGAGCGGTCTCGCTCCTCAGCAATATAAGGTATGCCATCCAAATATTCCTGGATGGCATAGGGTGAGTCTAGATTCTGAAACATTTTGCGGTTGTCTTCGGGTAATGCTAATTCAAAGTCGGTTACAAATGACATATAAAAATCTTTCTAAAATATTTAGCGCTTCAAAGCTTACGGAATCATGCCCAATTCTTTCAACCGTTTCAGTATCAGGGATTTATTCCACG
>CAZLJB010000454.1:0-3520 GCA_964559195.1 uncultured Anaerolinea sp.
AGCAAAGCCTCCTCTTCGAGGGTGCGCTGGTAGTCTTCTTCCAGGGTATGGGCGGGGCGCAAGATCAGGTAAACCAGCACTCCCGGCAGGTTGAGCACGGCCACCACCAGTACTGCCAGGGCCTGTGAGAGGGGGTCGCGGGCGCGGTTGCGGATATCCCGCCAGGTCCAGATGACCAGAGCCAGCCAGAGCGCCGCCAAAAAAGCGCCGCCAAAGGCCACCAGAATTAGAATAACGCTGCTTAATAAGGTTGGGTCATTGGTCATAATCATGCCTCCAGGTCAGTGCGGCGGCAGGCTCAGCGGCGCAGCCGCCGAAAGTCGCCATCCCGAATTGTAACCCCATTCGCATCCAAGTGTTCCAGCAGGGCGAGTGCAAATTTGCGGCTGGTGCCAAACAGGTCACGCACTTCGGCCGCCGTGACCTGGCCATTTTGCGTGATTGCTGCGCGCACCCGGCTGGTCATCTGTTCGTAATCGGCCTTGCGGAAGACCACTTCGGGTGAAACCAGGACCAGGTCGCCCAAATCCAGCAGCGCGGCAAAAACATCCTCGCCGGTCTCGAGCTGGCATTCCTTAACGGAAGGCGGCGCATACGGCGCAGCCTCAATTTTTTTGAGCAGGCCGGCGGTCTTGCCCTGTTGGGCCGCTGAAAAACGAATGCTGTGTCCGGGCAGGGCCAGCCAGGATTTATCGGATGTAATGGCTCTATCCTGCGTTTCAAGCCGTTTGATGGTGGCGTTGAACAAGCGCGCGTTTATCTTGAGCCGGCTTTTCAGTTCTTCGCGTGGCAGGCCGCGTTTAAGCGGCTGTGCGCTGTGGAAGGCTGCCAGGGTTTTAAGAATGGTGTCTTTTAATGGCTTCCATTGGCTGGCAGGCATGACCAGTTGATCTGAGCTGGGAGCCGGGTCTGGTTCTTCGAGCGCCAGCAGTATTCCAGATTCGAGGCATTCCTGCAGGGCTGCGCGGGCCGGGCCAGGTTCCAGGCGGGCTTTGGCTACGGTTTCGCGCGCGGAAGCAGCTCCCAGGGCCAGGGCGGCCTGGAATAGTACTTCGGCCGGGCTGCCCTGCGAGAGCGCCTCTAATCCCAATAGCACGCTTTCATCAAAGCGTTTGTGACGTTGTTTGGGGTTGGGATCGACTACCTGCCCGCCGCCCAGGGTTTCGCCGGGGGAGGGTCGTCTCAGGATGAAGCGATCGCCGCGCACCAGCACAAGCGGATCACGTAGTTCAAGCTGGATCCAGCCTTCGTCACCGGGGTTGAGGTTTTCAGCGCCCAGGATGCGCAGATTTGCGAGGGCTTCGGCCGTCCCGGCGAAAACCTTGACTTCGGCGCCGTGCTTGAGGGGGCCGGAGAGGTCTTTCAGAATGCGTAAACGGGCGTCGAAGCGCCGGGTGGCCTGGTAATGAGCGGGTGTCACGAGTACATCACCCCGCTTGATTTCATCGACTGCCAGGCCTGAGATATTGACGGCCGTGCGGCTGCCCGGGCTGGAGCTTTCCTCTTTCTTTTTGTGAGTTTGCAGTCCACGCACCCGGCCTTTTTTCCCGCCTGGCAAGATTTCAACCTCATCCCCGATTGAGAGCTGGCCATCGCTAAGGGTCCCGGTTACCACTGTGCCGAAGCCTGGCATCGAGAAGACCCGATCGATCGGCAGGCGCGGACGTCCAAGATCGAGGCGCGGGGTTGAATCACCCAGCAAATCGGTCAGCGCGTTTACCAATTCTTCCAGGCCGGAACCGGTTCTGGCGGAGACGCGGATGGCCGGGGCGGATGCGAGCACCGTGCCGGCCAGGCTGTCACGGATATCATTTTCAACCAGATCCAGCCAATCCGGATCTGTGACCATATCAGTTTTTGTGATGACCACCAGGCCTTTCTGGATCTGGAGCAAATCCAGGATGGCGAGGTGTTCGCGGGTTTGGGGCATCACGCCTTCATCCGCAGCAATCACCAGCAGGGCGGCATCGATTCCACCTACGCCAGCCAGCATGTTGGCAATGAAATCACGGTGGCCCGGAACGTCAACAATACCAACTTCCTGGCCTCCCGGCAGAATCAGCCAGCCAAAGCCAAGCTCGATGGTCATTTCCCGCTCTTGCTCTTCCTTCAGGCGGTCGGGGTGGGTGCCGGTCAGGGCTGCGATCAGGGTAGATTTGCCGTGATCGACATGCCCGGCAGTGCCGATAACACGCATGCTGCTCCTTGTAAGTAGAGGGGCGACCGGCTGGTCGCCCCTGGGGTAATTTACCTGACTGGCCGCGCGCGTCCCATGATGCGCTCGTAACTGGTGAGATATTCGTGACTCCAGTTCATCAATTCCTGTAATTGGGTCTCGGTTGCCTCGGTGGTCTGTTGCAGCAAGTCCTGAAGGGATTGGGAAACGTCATCCAGGGAGGCGATACGCTGGCTGAGCCGTTCCAATTCGGCCCGCAGGTCTTTGACCCATTCATCCTGGGTAAGCGTGTAGTTTGTCCAGCGTTTCTGGTCGTCAGCCTTGAGAGTTACCCATTCCTGGCGGAAGCGTTCCTCGGACAGGCGCTGAATTTCAGTGATTTCGGTGATACGCCTTTCGATGCGGGCGTTCATGTCATCAAAGGCTTCCTGCGAGCGTTTGACTGAGCGCTGGGTTTCTTCCAGCGAAATCAACTGTTGGTCGATGTTGGAATTCTGGCGGCTGAAACCTTCAAAGCGAACCTGGATGTCTTTCCAGCCGCGATCGCGTTCAACGGTGGACATGCTTTGCTGTTCGATGAAGGCCAACTGCGCCTGGCGGCGGTCTGATTCTGATGACAAGAGTTCGTTGATGCGGTTATCGAGTTGGCGCAGGCTGTCTGCGTTCAATTCTGATTTTTCGCGGGCATCTTCCGCTCGTTTTCGGATGGCGGCCAGTTCACCCTGGGTATCGGCGATGCGCTTGACGTCAAAGCGGCGGGCTTCATCGATGCTGCGGACGCTGCGCCGGATATCATCATCGACATGCGAAAATTCGTCCAATTTCTTTTCAAGATCGCCGAACACGCGCGCCAGGCGCAGGTCTTCCTCGATGCGCCCCTGCAGACCACGCCGCAGCTCTTGCAGGCTGTCGATGCTGGCGCGCACCTCAATCAGTGATTTGTTGATGACATCCACTTCCATCCGGCGGCGGTCTTCGATGTCACGTTCGTGCTTCAGGCGGCGTTTTTCCATTTCGTCGATTGATTTGGTGACTTCTGCACGGTATTGGGTGACCATGGTGTCGAATTGATCAAGACGGGCGCCGGTGGATTTGTAGCGTGAAAGATCGGAGTTTAGTTCTTTGAGCTGGTTTTGCAACAGGCTGAATGTGCCTTCGAAGCTCACAACTTTTTCCTGGAGTTCGGAGATGGTCCCGCGGTCTTTGCGATGTTCTTTCTCCAACCATTCGATTTTTTTTGCGAGGTCTTCAATGTTCATAATTTACATTCTCCACGAGGAGTCATTTATCGCTCCGAGACCTGAACCAGCGCATTGATTATAGCATGGGAAAAAAAGCGGCGCG
>CAZLJB010000455.1:0-3514 GCA_964559195.1 uncultured Anaerolinea sp.
GATAGCTTCAGGTGACTGGAGTTCAGACGTGTGCTCTTCCGATCTGTCTTTCCACCTTACCAGGTCAATTCACAATTGGTTTCGGAAGCGGATAAGGATGTAATCGTAATGCACTGCCTGCCTGCCCATCGAAACCATGAACTGACAGATGATGTTGCGGACGGACCTCAATCTGTTATCTTTCCCCAGGCTCATAATCGTTTACATGCTCAGAAGGCGGTTCTGGCTCGATTATTTGAAGTTGCGTAATAAATTTATTCATAGCCTCTCGACTGCGCGGCGCTCGGGGCGAAAATCTTTTTTCACTCGATAAGGTGCAGATCAATGAATACTCAGGATTATATTAATATTGAAGAGCAGTTTGGCGCCCATAATTATCATCCTTTGGACGTCGTAATTGAAAAAGCCGATGGCGTTTGGGTACAAGACGTCGATGGCAATCGTTATCTGGATTGTCTCTCGGCGTATTCTGCAGTAAACCAGGGACACGTCCATCCGAAAATTTTAGCAGCGATGTTGAGCCAGGCAAGCAAAGTTACGTTGACTTCGCGAGCATTTCGTAATGATCAACTGCCATTGTTTTACAAAGAATTATCAGAATTAACTGGTTACGAAATGTCTCTGCCTATGAATTCTGGCGCAGAAGCGGTCGAAACCGCCTTGAAGCTGGCGCGGAAATGGGCCTATACAGTTAAAGGTGTGCCAAGGCACCAGGCCGAAATTATTACTGCCGCGGGTAATTTTCATGGCCGTACAATTTCGATCGTTTCTTTTTCTACAGAACCTGCATACAGGGATGATTTTGGGCCGTTTACACCCGGCTTCGTCAGTGTGCCATATGGCGACCCGGATGTAATAGCAAACGCAATAACCTCAAACACGGCTGCAGTCATGCTTGAACCTATCCAGGGGGAAGCCGGTGTGATCATCCCACCTCCCGGTTATTTAAGCAAAGTGGCTGAGATTTGTAAGGCGAGAAATGTTCTTCTGATCGCGGATGAGATTCAAACCGGATTGTGCCGGACTGGAAAATTATTTGCAAGCCAGCACGAGGGTGTACGCCCTGATATGGTGATTGTTGGCAAGGCGTTATCAGGTGGTTTTTACCCAATTTCCGCGGTTCTCGCCGATAAGGCTATCCTTGGTTTATTTAAACCAGGAGAGCATGGTTCCACTTTTGGCGGTAATCCACTGGCTTGTGCAATTGCTCGTGCAGCGCTGAGGGTCTTGATCGACGAAAAACTTTCGGAGCGGTCGGCAGAACTGGGGCGTTATTTTGTAGATCAATTGGCCGAAATCCCCAGCCGACATGTTAAGGAAGTACGAGGAATTGGTTTGTTGATTGGAGTTGAATTGAACGGTGAATCTGGTGGGGCTCGCCGTTTCTGCGAAGAATTACAGAAAAAAGGGATTTTAGCCAAAGAAACGCATGACTATGTGATCCGTTTTGCTCCGCCTCTGGTTATTGATCGCGAAACCATTGATTGGGCTTTGCCACGTATTCGAGAAGTTTTGCAAATGGCTTAATTTAAAACTTTGTCGAGGCATCTCTTTGAGAGACTGCCTCGACAATAATAAGGAGGAGGTTCTATGAATATTGGAATCCCAAAAGAGCGTCGTCCATTTGAGTACCGTGTCGGATTGTCCCCAGCCGGTGTTGAGCTCCTTGTTCACCAGGGGCATGTTGTATTTATCGAACATGAAGCCGGCATGGGAGCTGGTTTTAACGACCTTCAGTATGAGCAGGTTGGAGCCCGGATTGTCTACTCTCCGCACGAAGCCTTTGGACGGGCTGAACTTATCTTGAAACTGGCTCGTCCCTTGCAGGATGAGGTTGAATGGCTCAACCCAGGAACCACGCTAATGGGTTTCTTGCACCTGGCATCCGCCCGCCAGGACCGGATTCAATCCTTTTTGCAGAATAAAATTACTTCAATCGCCTACGAACAAATCCAACTTCCCGATGGTTCCATGCCTGTTTTGCGCCCTCTCAGCCAGATTGGTGGTCAACTGGCCGGACAAATCGCTGCACGATATCTTCAGACGAATTTCGGTGGTAAAGGTATTCTGATTGGTGGCATTGCCGGAGTGCCTCCCGCTGAGGTGGTCATCATAGGTGGTGGTACGGCGGGATCCCACTCAGCCAAGGTCTTTTTAGGATTGGGCGCGCACGTGACTGTATTGGATAAAGAAATCAATGTTCTGCAGCATATTTGTGAACGATTTCCTCAGGTTGTGACCATGCTTGCGACCCGCCGAAATATTGACCGCGCCTGTGCTTTTGCGGATGTTGTGGTTGGGGCCGTGCTTGTGCAGGGTGAGCGTTCTCCTATTGTGGTGACACGTGAGACTCTGAAAAAGATGAAACCGAGATCGTTGTTGATTGATCTCAGTATCGATTTGGGCGGCTGTTTTGAAACTTCCAGGCCAACCACCCATGACCAGCCGACATTTGTAGAAGAGGGTATGATTCATTATTGTGTTCCGAATGTACCAGCCTTGGTGGCGCGAAGCGCCACCTATGCGTTTGTAAATTCGGCCATGCCATATATATCGGAGATTGCTGCTATGGGGGTCGAGAAGGCCATCCAGACAAACCCGGCCATTGAATTGGCATTGAATACCTTCAAGGGCGAGTTGCATCACCTCCAGCAGTGGAATTCAGTAGAAGGAGACTGATTATGAGTTGGAAAAGTATATACCAGTCTCGAGTAGTATCGGCAGATGAAGCAGTCAAGCTGATCAATTCAGGTGACCGCCTGTTTATGACCGGCAATGTATCCGTTCCGAAAACCTTGCTGGCGGCTTTGGTGCGACGAGCTGGCGAGTTAAAGGATGTGGAAATTTGCCAGGCTTTGACCGTCGGCCCAGCTGATTTTGTCGCGCCAGAGATGGCGGGGCATCTACGTGTTAATACTATGTTTATCAGTGCCAATGTCCGAAAAGCGGTACAGGATGGTCGGGCTGATTTTACGCCCGTTCTGCTGTCAGAGTTTCCGCTCTTATTTAAAAATAAAATTCTTCCGTTGGATGCTGTTCTGATTCACGTTTCACCACCGGACGAACACGGATTTTGCTCACTGGGTGTGGAAGTGGGTCTGACGAAAACGCCGGCAGAATCTGCCAAAATTGTGATAGCCGAAGTAAATGAACAAATGCCTCGAACATTGGGTGATACTTTTATCCATGTCAGTCGTTTAAATTATGTTGTGCCGGTAAATTATCCCATCCCAGAAATGGCTATGTCCGAGGATGGAGACAACGAAACTGTCGAAAAAATTGCCGGACATATAGCGGAATTAATACCTGATGGTGCCACCATGCAAATGGGGATTGGCGCCATTCCGGATGCAGTTTTGAAATACCTGTTTGACAAAAAAGATCTTGGGATTCATAGTGAATTATTCTCTGATGGTGTGATTGATCTTGTTGAAGCCGGTGTATTGACCAATGCCCGGAAAAGTCTGCAAGATCGGAAGAGCGTCGTGTAGGGAAAGAGTGTTCAGAGCCGTGT
>CAZLJB010000456.1:0-3509 GCA_964559195.1 uncultured Anaerolinea sp.
GTCCGATTTGCCGGAAGGTGAATATGGTTTGACAGACATGGCCACTGATCTGGTCGGTTTGCTCGATCAATTGCACATAACAAAAACCTACCTCGCGGGCCATTCAATGGGTGGTTATGTAGCCTTGGCTTTTGCTAATATTTACCCAGACCGGGTACTTGGTCTTTCTTTGATCGGGTCGCAGGCATTACCGGATTCGTCAGAACGCCAACTGGCTCGTCAGGTGACAGCCCAACAGGTTGCCGTCAATGGGAGCAGCGCGGTTGTGGGCATGTCTGAAAACCTATCCGCGGATCCGCGATTTTTTTCTTTTTTCCGAGAAATTATTCTTCGCCAATCACCACCTGGCTTGATTGGTGCCCTAAAAGCCATGGCAATTCGGCCGGATGCCACCAGTTTTTTAAGTAAGTTTGAATTTCCGATTGAGCTTGTGCACGGTTTGGCTGATGCTTTGATCCCAATTGACAGGGCACATGAAATCAAACTGATAATCCCGCAAGCAACTCTGATTGAACTGCCTGGGGTGGGGCATTCTCCTATGTTGGAGGCCCCCGAGCAAACGGCGCTTGCGCTAATACAACTGAGCGCTCAAACTACCGGGAAGTGGAACCCGTTCACATAGTGGTTACTGGTTTTGGTTCCACCCACCACTCTTTGGTTTGAAATCAAATCATCCTGATTTTAGCCGTCCTGACGAACAAAAGCAGGAGGGTTTCCCACCATTTTGAAGTATCTTCTAACCCTGAGAAAACACCCTGTGAGCTACTAAAAAACAGACCGCCCGTGATTAGAGGGCAGTCTGTTTTTAAATATAATCGGAAAGAACCCGTTTTATGGGTTATGGATAGACATCACTCAGGATAGGTTCATATGCGCATCGACAACCATGGTTGTGTGAGCAACCCTCATGAGGCAGGCTGACAACGACATCTTTTGGAAATGTTCCGCGCGCCTCGTAACAAAGTGGACAGGCGTCATTTGCAACTGTGACCCGCACGGCGGTGACCCGCGGGTTGGCGCGAAAATTCCTGAGGGCAACCGCACTGGTTGAAAACTCGGATAAATCAGATTTGCAATTTGAACAATTAGTGGCTGTATCTGAAGCAGACACATTGCATCTTGAGCAGGTTTGCATGGCCGAACTCCTGGATTTTTAACTATTGTACTCTGCGCACTTAGGCCTGCAAAGGTTTTTAGAAAAAATTGACATCGTTTGTTGGAAGATTGGCAAGCCCGAGTTCTCTTATCATGGTTGTTGAGTTATTTTCAACAATATGTCGGCGGGCAAGGTTCTTGATATGTGCAATCAGGATATTGCCAGGGATAGGCTTGGTTATATAATCATCTGCACCGGCGTCCAGTGCTTTAGAAATTTCTGCAGGGTCGTCATGTGCGGACAATATGGCAATTGGAGTATTCGTAAAGGCACGCAAGGCTTTACAAATTTCCCATTCGTTGGTTCCAGGGTTCAACAGGTCTAGAATAATAATATTTGGTTTTTCCTTTCGAGCCATTTCGATACCAATAAGTCCATCGTTGCATGAAATTACATCCATGCCGTAATTGCGCAAAAAAGTGCCCAATAATTCAGTCATTGAAGAATTGTCGTCAATTGTAAGTACTCTTAACATTATTTTTTCCTCATAAAAGATTATCCCAGATATTTTTTACGCTGACTTTACATATTGTTTACAAACTTTCTAATCTTTTCTGATTAATTTGAATTTGAAACCCTGAAAGTTGTCTCCGATCTATAAGATTATCTAAATCTTCGGCTGATTTGAAATCCGAAAAAGTCATAAACAAACCAGGATAAAACCGCTCAGTGACATGCTTGTTTGTGGTAAACTTGCAATGTTTTGCGCTTATCGCTATCATATATTCTCTAATAGGAGGCTAAAATGGCTAATAAATGGGTTTATCTTTTCGAAGAAGTTGCTGATGCGGAAAAATATGCTGGTTCTTGGGATGGAGTTCGTTCTCTCTTGGGTGGTAAAGGCTCTGGTTTGGCTGATATGACCCGCGCAGGTGTTCCTGTGCCCCCTGGCTTTACTGTCACGACCGAAGCCTGCAATGCATACCGTAAAGCGGGCACATTCCCTGCAGGAATGTGGGATCAGGAATTGGCTGCTCTGAAAGTAGTTGAAAAACTGACGGGTAAAAAATTTGGTGATGCGTCTGACCCGCTTCTGGTTTCCTGCCGTTCTGGCGCGAAATTCTCCATGCCGGGCATGATGAATACCATCCTGAACATCGGCCTGACTGATAAGTCTGCCGAGGGCATGATTAATTTGACGGGCAATCCGCGTTTTGTGTGGGATTCATATCGCCGCCTGGTTGAAATGTTCGGCACCGTTGTGATGGATATCGATGACGAAGCCTTTGAACACCCGATGGCTGAATATAAAGCCAAAAAAGGTTACAAGCTCGATACTGAAATGAAGGCGGAAGACTGGAAAGAAATTGTTTCAGTCTTCAAGCAGGTTTTTAAACAGAAAACTGGTAATGATTTCCCCCAGGATGCAAATCGGCAGCTTGAGCTCTCCACCGAAGCTGTTTTTAAAAGTTGGAATGGCAAGCGCGCAGTTGATTATCGCCGCGCTACCAACATCTCCGATGATCTTGGTACCGCTGTAAATATTGTGACCATGGTTTTTGGAAATATGGGGGATGACTCTGGTACCGGCGTTGCCTTTACCCGCAATCCTTCCACCGGGGATAAGAAGATGATGGGCGAATATTTACTCAATGCCCAGGGTGAAGATGTAGTGGCTGGCA
This sequence comes from uncultured Anaerolinea sp., assembly GCA_964559195.1. Classification (GTDB taxonomy): domain Bacteria; phylum Chloroflexota; class Anaerolineae; order Anaerolineales; family Villigracilaceae; genus UBA5195. Next base: position 2,779 of record CAZLJB010000456.1, read on the forward strand.
TTCGAAACACCGAACAAATTGAAAACCTTGTCCGGTCAATGCCTGAAGTTTACAACCAGTTTATGGACATCACCTCCAAGCTTGAAAAACATTACAAAGACATGCAGGATGTGGAATTTACCATCGAGCGTGGCAAACTTTGGATGCTTCAGACCCGCAATGGCAAACGCACTGCAAAGGCTATTGTCAAAATTGCTATTGACATGGCCACCGAGGGCCTGATCAGCAAGGATGATGCTGTTTTGCGCGTTACACCCGATGATGTGGACGCCTTACTGCACCCTCAATTTGAAAGCAGTGCCAAGAAGGAAGCTGAGAAAGCCGGAAAGTTTCTGGCGAACGGCGTCAATGCCTCTCCCGGAGCGGCGGTAGGCCAGGCCTATTTTGATGCTGACAAAGCCGAAAAGATGGCCAAGGACGAAAAGCAAGACACGATCATGGTGCGTCCGTTCACCAAGCCCGATGATGTGCATGGCATGATTGCTTCCAAGGGTGTCTTAACCAGTGAAGGTGGGGCTACTTCCCATGCGGCCGTTGTGGCGCGCCAGTTTGGCATTCCCTGTGTGGTTGGTGCCAATACCATTAAGATTGATCTCGAAAAACGCGTCATGGTTGTAGGTGATGTCGTCATTAAGGAAGGTGAGTGGATTTCGGTGGATGGTACAACCGGCCAGGTATTCCTGGGAAAGATCGGAAGAGCGTCGTGTAGGGAAAGAGTGTTCAGAGCCGTG
>CAZLJB010000457.1:0-3491 GCA_964559195.1 uncultured Anaerolinea sp.
CAAATTCATAAATAGAATAGTTTTTGGTGATCAACATATAACCCGCCAACCAGATCAAAACACTGCACATGTGCAAAGGCAGCATGGTCTGAATATTCCAGGTTCCAATCACAAGATTCCAAATATGCCAGGAAGCTTCAGCTATCCAGATCATGATTGCCAGTGTCCAACGCAGCCTGGAGCGGGTAGCCTGACTGGTATTCTTGAAACGTGTTAAAAACAAGATAAACACCACGATAACCAGGAGTGTCGCAAGATGTGCCGGGCCAAACAAGACCAGGCCCTGACCTGTATAATCTTTTGAAAAATATTGAGCAAGATTCATAAGCATCCTTTTTCAAAATCATTGATTTAAGGCAAATAATCAGGCCGGCTGATCAATACGTAGTTGATATTGTATTATATTTCCAATCATGAGTATGAATATTACTAAATTCACCCGTGGAGAAACCCGGCTATCGTTAAAAAGTCCAATTGGTGATGGGAACTTTTACCCCGGGTCAACAAATGACACCGGAAACTTAACTGCTATTTTCTTTTTAATACCAGGTGATTTAATTACCTTTATTTCCGAAATCGATAGCAAAAATTAATGATAGTGACCGTCTTAGTGAAACTTTGAACGAACGTATCGGTCAAAATACTACGATAGGCATAAGATAACTATTTTTGGGATATCCTCCCAACTCAGAGCTAACCAACACGCGGGCAACTCTTCAAAGCCAGCTTTTTAACCTGGCTTTGAAGTTACCCTTTACGGCAGAGTACAGGGCGGGTAGAATTGAAACAACGAAAATAACTTTGTGTTTCGATGTGTGACACATAACCGGGGCGATGGCGGAATAGGCAGACGCAGCGGACTTAAAATCCGCCGGTAGAGATACTGTGTGGGTTCGACCCCCACTCGCCCCACCTGAGCATAATCTCTGGAGAATAATATCCCAGCAGGTTTTCAAACGAAAGGTTGAGAATGTACTTCGATCGGGCAATGCTCGAGGATTTGGAAGACAAAACCCTCGCGCCTTATGGAATGCGTTCAAAAAACAGCAAAGGCCGCGCTTATTTGGACAGCGAGCCCGATTATCGAACTGCATTTCAACGAGATCGTGATCGAATTCTACATACCACTGCCTTTCGTCGCTTGGAATACAAAACCCAGGTATTTATCAATTATGAAGGCGACTATTTTCGAACCCGCCTGACTCATACTCTCGAGGTAGCTCAAATTGGTCGGACCCTGGCCCGGGCACTCGGCGGTAACGAAGACCTGGTGGAGGCAATCTGCCTTGCACATGATCTTGGTCATTCACCCTTCGGTCACTCTGGTGAAACTGTGCTTGCCAGGCTGATGAAAGATTTCGGCGGATTCGATCACAACAAACAATCCTTAAGAATAGTGACTGAACTGGAGCAACGTTATCCAGAGTTTCCCGGTTTAAACCTGACTTGGGAAGTACGGGAGGGGATGGTAAAGCACGAATCGGAATACGACATCTCAGACGCTCGCGATCTAAACCCCGAGCTACGAGGAAATTTGGAAACCCAGATCGCAAATGTGGCAGATGAGCTGGCATATACCACGCACGACCTGGATGATGGTCTTCGATCTGGCATGATAACCCCCCAAATCCTGGATGGTATTGCGATCTGGGAAATATTGAAAGAGACCTATCACTGGCGAGGGCCGAACCTGGATGATATTGAACGTCACCGCATGATCCGGCACCTGGTTGGCTTGATGGTAACAGACATGGTCCAATCCACTGACCAGCGCTTAAAAGAAAGCAACGCAAAGTCGGCTCTCGATTTGCAAAAACTAAACTACAATGTTATAGGTTATAGTGAAGATATGCAACGACGAAATCGCGAATTAAAGGATTTCCTTTTTCAAAAGTTGTATCGCCATTATCGGGTTGTGCGGATGCAGGTAAAAGCCGAGAATATCATTAAAAACTTGTTCGATGCCTACACAACTGAACCCGCCATGCTTCCCACCCAATACCAGGCCATCATTCCTGCACGTGGGTTGCAGCGAACTGTCTGCGATTACATCGCCGGCATGACTGATCGATTTGCCATAGAAGAACACCAACGTCTGTTCGATCCATTTCTAAAGCCCTGATCAAAAATTTTCCAACCAAACAGGAAAACTCTGGGCTGAAGATCAAATGACAGTCCCGGGGTTTTGTATTTTCCATAGGAGGATGCTGTGTCTGAACCAATTTATCTCACCGCAGAAGGCGCGGATACCAAAAGAAAAGAACTGGCCGATTTGAAAGGCCCTCAGCGCCAGGCCATCGCTGCCCGATTGCGAGATGCAATCCAGATGGGTGATCTTTCTGAAAATGCCGATTACCACAAGGCCAAAGAGGATCAATCATTCCTTGAAGGTCGTATCCAGGAGCTGGAATACATTCTCAACGCAGCCATCATCGTGGACGGAACCGCAGGTAAGGACAGGGTTTCGGTCGATATGCGGGTAACGGTCCAGGAAGGGGACGATCTTCCAGAACTGTTCCATATTGTGGGCGCCAAGGAGGCGGACCCAGGTGCAGGAAAAATTTCCTACGAATCACCTTTCGGCAGGGCACTGATGGACCACAAAGTGGGCGATGTGGTTGAAGCACAAACCCCCAGCGGTATCACCAGGCTGAAAATTATCAGTATCGAATGAATCAACCTAAAAACATCACACTAACTCAAAACAGTTGGGAAGGTTTTTTGGAGTAAATAAAAAATCCGCTTTCACTTGAAAGCGGATTTTTTATTTGATAAGATCTTTGCTAATCCGTTTGAGTGCAATCATGGTGATATCATCCGACATCGGATAATCTCCGATAAAAAGGTTCAGCTCAGCATCCATCAGGTTTAATGTTTCTTCTGCCTGACAAGGATTCAATCCAAACAGGAAGTCCTTCAGCCTTTCATCTCCAAAAATTTCGCCATCAGCGTTAAATGCTTCCGTAATCCCGTCAGTGTAAAACATCAGCAGATCGCCAGCCGCCAGGTTAATCTTGCGCTCAGTCATTTCGGAAGATTCAATTACGCCTAGCGCAATGCCGGTTCGGGTAAGGGCTTCAATTTTGCCGGCATGTACCCATAAGGGCGGGTTGTGACCAGCATTGGCATAGGTAAAAATACCAGTGACGGGGTCGAGCGCACCATACACAGCCGTCACAAACATGCCCTGCTCGCAATCCGGGTAGAGTAAATCATTCACCTGAGCCAGAGCCCTGGCAGGCGAATCAGTCTGGAGAACTGCAGCTCGCACCAGCGTACGAGTTAAGGCCATGAATAAGGCAGCCGGGATGCCTTTATCGGCCACATCCGCAATAAAAAGGCCAATCCTGCCGTCCGGTAGATCAATCACATCGTAAAAATCCCCACCCATTTGCAGGGCTGTCCGCCAGCGCGCTGCCAGATCCCAACCCGGCGGTGGAGAGAAGATCGGAAGAGCGTCGTGTAGGGAAAGAGTGTTCAGAGCCGTGTAG
>CAZLJB010000458.1:0-3480 GCA_964559195.1 uncultured Anaerolinea sp.
ACAGTCTGCAAGGAAATGCGAGAAGATGCGCTGCTTAAAGATGTGCCAGTTTTATTTTTGACTGCCAAAATTAAAGTTGAAGATACAATCATCGGGTTAAGCGTTGGCGCAGATGATTATTTGGGGAAGCCCTTTAATGTTGATGAACTTCTTCTAAGAATCAATGCAATTCTGCGACGCACAAAGCATCTGAAAAAAATTGAGCCCAAGCCCGAAACCAGTTCCACGTCAGGCGGAGATGAAAAGACCCGCCCAATCAGTCCATCCGATGAAAGTCATGTCATCCGGATTGGGGAATACTCACTAAACACACGCACTTATATTTTCAGCAGCCCAGTCAAGGGCAAATTTCGGGTTACACCCGTTCAATATGCTTTACTGTACCACCTGATGACCCACCCCAATAAAATTTTCTCGCCTTCACAGCTCCTGGACGAAGTCTGGGATTACCCCAGCGATACAGGCAGCGCGGACCTGGTTCGAGTTCACATTAAGAACCTGCGCGAGAGCATAGAAGAAGATCCCAAAGCCCCAATGTTTATTAAAACCATCCAAGGATACGGCTATACCATCCAGGTAGATGAATAAAAAGAACCATCGCAAAATGAACGCCAGGTCGTCAAGCCGATTTTTGGAATTCACAAATCATCTTCCATTGGACAGTCCCGAAATCTTTAATTATTTTCCCTAAATTAAAATTGGGTGCAATCAATCTTGTTTGCCTGGCAATCGTCAATAGCATGATTACCAACTGCTACAGGAATATACCCTGTTACCCTAACCCAAGACTTTCCACAAACAACAATTCCGTCGCCTATAGTAGTTTCCCGAATTTCTGCCAAAAACAATGCAGAAGATATTTTTTTGTGGGAAAACCCACTTGAAAAATGGCCTTTTCTGGAGAAATCCAACCCGGTTGGAAGGTTATTTATTATTCAGGTAAGTTTTCAGAGATGCTTTTACCTGACGGTCATGGATGAAATAATCAACCACCCTTGTCATTTTTTTCCTTTCAGATCATCGCTTCAGGAGAAGTTGAATGCAATATACCACCACGGATAACAGCGATTTATCAACTGAACTCATGATCCTTGAAACACTCGTTAATGAACAGAACAAGCATATTGATCAAAACACACTGCAAGTAAACGCGGTCAGTAATATCAGCGCTTATGTTAAATCTGATGAGACCTTACTAATTTTATACGATTTTGATAATCCTGACCTGGCCATAAAGAAGCTGCTCGGTGCGGAACACACCTGGAAAAATGAAGGCTCCTTTCTAATCAAAAACAGCAAGCTTTGCGAAACATTAGCCGATGAGATGGTTGTCCTTGATGAAAATTTCTTATCCAAAACCGATTCTGATCCGCTAATCTACGATGATTTTACAACCCTGGTTCATAAGGTTCTACTGGTACCATTAAGTGTTAATAAAAAAATCCTGGGGGGGCTGGTTTTCATCAATCCTTTATTTGACTTGATGAATGAAAGAAGAAAAAAAATATTAGAAATCATCGTAAAAGGATTGGCAAATGCAGTTTATGCGGTAGAACATAATCGGCGGTTAATTGTAAGCAATGCTGATCTAGAAGCAAGCCAATGGGAAATATTAAACTCTCGCAATACACTCCGAACGTTTTTTGATAACATTCCATCCTGCGTGTATATTATTGACCGTTCTTATACCATCATGGCAATTAACAGCCGGCGCAGTGAACGAGTCAATAAAGCCCCTTACGAGTTGGTAGGTGGCAAATGTTATGAAAAACTATTTGGGAACACAAGCCCCTGCCCACTTTGCCGGGTGGGAGAGGCTTTTGAAGGTGTGCCCGCAATTCGAAACTTGAGGGAATGGGGACAACAGGAAACCTTCATCCATTGGGAAATTACCACCATTCCAATCCGAGAAAACCAAAATTATGTCAACCAGGCAATCATCTTCGATGAAGACATCACCGAAAAGTGGATCCTGGAAGCAAACCTGATCCAATCTGAAAAACTGGCATCGATCGGGCAGCTGGCAGCCAATGTAGCACATGAGATTAACAACCCCCTGGCTGCCATTATTGCGAATGCGCAATTATTGATGCGGGACTTATCCGAAGCAGATGAATATACCGTGGATTCGCTCAAGTTAATTGAAACTGCTGGGAAACGAGCCGCAAAAATCGTCAGCAACCTGTTGGAAAGTGCACGCAAAGAAAAACACGATGAGTTTGAAGAAGCATTATTAAACGAAACCATTGTGGATGCCATTTCGATGCTTCAGTATGAGATCAACAACCGTTCCATCGCGATCAAATTGGATCTGGACAAGGAACTTCCGTCCATGTTTGCAAACAAGAACCAATTGAAGGGTGTCTGGATCAACCTGCTGACCAATGCGCTCGGCGCAATCCAAACACCCGATGGTGTCATAACAATTTCAACCCGCTATGAAAACAAGGAGTTCCGGATTGTATTTTCAGATAATGGGAAGGGGGTTTTGCCAGAACATAAAAAACGAATTTTTGAACCGTTTTTCACCACCAAGGAAGCCGGAAAAGGAACCGGGTTGGGTCTCTCAGTCAGCTTGCAAGTTATCAAAGATCATCACGGAACAATTGATGTTGATTCCGAGCCAGGCAAGGGCGCCAAGTTTATTATCATCCTGCCGAATATTGAGCGGGGCAGAGAATAAAGCTGACCCAAAAACCATGAGTTGGAAAAACTTGGAGAATTATTGGTGTGAATCGACGACCCTCGTGATTTGCTCGGGATAAAATAAAAGACCGGTTTTCCATCTATTGAGTTGGTGGAAGACCGGTCTTTTTTGCAGAGTTGTACGATTCTTTGGGTCGTTTATCCCGAAAACTTAGCTTTTAACGAAAGTTCCCTGACGCAGATCAATAATCGCCTGCTGAATTTCTTCCACGGTATTCATCACAAACGGGCCATAAGGCACGATTGGTTCTTTGATCGGCGCACCTGTAATCAACATAAAACGCACATGCGAATCTGGATCAGCTTTGACCTGGATGGCATCGCCGTCATCGAACTGCAGCATCTTGACCGCTTCGATATGTTCATCCGTGGCGAAGGTACCTTTGCCTTCAAAAACGTATGCCAGAGCAGTGTGCCCCTGGGGTACAGGATGTGTAAATGTAACGTTTGGTTCTAATGTCACATCCATGTAAATTGGTTGGACGGCAATTTCTGTGACCGGACCCATCACACCGAACACTTCTCCCGCTACCACGCGGATTTTCATGCCGCCGTTTTCCACAGTTGGGATACTGGCTGCCTTAACTTCCTGGTAACGAGGGCGAGACATTTTTTCGGCCGCGGGTAAATTGACCCACAATTGGAAGCCGTAGATCGCTCCGTCAGGGCCCAACTCGGGCATCTCTTCATGCAAAATCCCGCCCCCAGAAGTCATCCATTGCACGTCACCTGGTCCGATGCTGCCGGCATTCCCCAGACTGTCGCGGTGGTTGA
>CAZLJB010000459.1:0-3476 GCA_964559195.1 uncultured Anaerolinea sp.
GCGGCGCTTGAGGGCGTCACGCATGTATTGCACCTGGCAACCTGTAAAGAAACCCCATTGGAGATCATGGATGTGGCTGTCAAGGGTCTGTTCTGGCTGTTGGAAACCTGCCGGGTCAGTCCTACTTTTGAACAATTTATCCTGATCGGGGGTGATGCGGCGGTTGGTCATTTCGTTTATGCCCACACCCTACCGGTCACCGAACAGCAGAAACACAGTGCATATCCGGGTTGTTATGCACTTTCCAAGGTGCTGGAAGAGAGCATGCTGGAGCAATACTATTTACAATATGGTTTGAATGGCTGCTGTCTGCGCGCGCCCTGGATCATGGAAAAAGACGATTTTAAATATCAACTGTCATTTGGAGAGGATGTATTTGGCGGTCCGCGCTGGCGTGATCTGGTAGGGCATCAATCTGCGGCTGAGTATGCCCGCACTCAAACCATCCCGGTTATGCTTGACCCGCAGGGTCAGCCCGTCAGGCGCAATTTTGTGCATGTTGAAGACCTGGTCAGCGCGATATTGATCGCCCTTGATCATCCCAAAGCGTCTCAGCAGACTTTTAATATCTGCATGGACGAACCTGTGGATTACGGAGAGATTGCCAGGTATCTCCTGAAAAGCCGCGGTTTGCTATCGGTTGTCATCCCAACAGCTTTTCATTCGACCTGGTTGGATAACACCAAGGCCAAGTTTCTGCTCGGTTGGCGACCAGAAATTGATTTACAGCGCATGATTGACCTGGCCTGGGATTACACGCGCGCCATCGACGATCCCAGGCTGATCTGGTATCCAGGTTAGGCTGGTTCAGTGTGTGAAGATCCCCAGATGGTTGGCGACAAAACGCTCCCGGCCCTGAACATGATCAGCACTTGGCGAATTTAATACCTGCGGCAGCCGGTTTGCTCCCATTGAAACCAGGGTTGATGAACCGTCACCATCCAGATTCATGGCGCTGTCTGCGCCGTAGAAAATTAGCAGGCTGGCCAGTTCCAGCTGGCTGACGCCATCGCTGTAGCCCGGTTGTTGTCCGTCAACCACCATCATGATCAGTCTGCGCCCATTGGCACCCAGACCGATGGCCGAGCAAGCATTCAGCGAGCTGTTTTCCAGGTTGGAGGCGGGCTTGCCATTGGTTACAAGGATGTGATTTCCGGAGATGGCCTGTACCAGGTTGTTTGGCTGGACATTGATCGAGGCCCGATTTTTTCTATCAATGTAAAAGGTGGCTGGTGCACCAGTGGTTGAATAGATGGTGCCGCCAGAAGCCGCATATCCGTTTACTTTTACCAAATCCCTGCCTTGGGGGCAGGTATTTTTTATCCCGGCAGGCACGCTCCAACCATCTCCGTTAATAGCCAACTGGACAGCATACGTCTTTGTAAATTGAGAAGTTGTCTGCGCGCATAAATAAGGCGTGCCGCTCGAGCTGGTTGGGGTAACCAGGAATTCTGCTTTGCTGACATCCAGGTCAATCGATAGAACGTGGATCATCAAGTTGCGTGGTACCTGGCGTACATCGCGAACGTAAGTAACACCGTTTGAGAGTACCTGCTTGAGTGGGGTTGCGGGTGGCGGCGGCAAAGGAGTTGGTGTGGGAGTCGGTACCGGAGTGGGAGTTGGCACTGGGGTGGGGTCGGGGGTGGGAGTTGGCACAGGCACGGCGAGATTAAAGCGGGTGCGAAAGACATTCAGCTCACCGTTGAAGTAATTTAAATCAATATCGTTGCTTTCAACTCCATATGCGCTGCCATCGCCCTTGGGGGTATACTGCCAGAATAACCATTCCGTTGCACTCCAGGGCAGCGGAATCGATGGCTTGCTGGCGTTGTAATTGGCGATCCACAAGGGGTATTGGTGGAAATATTCAAGTTCTTTACGTTGGGTAACCTGGTTTGGCGCATTGTCTTTGAAATAATAGAAACCGGTGTAAATACAAATTTCCTTTTTGCCCACCAGCGTTTTTAGATAATCGAGGAAACCAACCCAGTTTTTCCAACCACCGTATTTACCGCCATAAGTTTCTTCCAGGTCGAGGAACATGGGCAGTTCGCCCAGATCGCCGCCCAGGGCCTGCACCCATAAATTTGCCTGTTGTTTCGGATCCGCGCGGCTGTCGAAAAACCAGTAGGATCCGCGGGGCAGCCCGGCAGCCTTGGCGTCTTTCCAGTTGGAAACTACATCCCGGTCGATCCAAAGATTTTGCCCGGCGCGGATGATGACATATTCAGCCAACGTACGCATTTTGGCAAAATTAATTTTTTCGGGAGTATTAATATTGTTCTGGTAAAAGCTGACATCGGGGCCTATAACTGGGCTCATTGAATTCTCCTGAGAATTTGTCGATATTCCGAACGGCATCTCTCCTGAATCTGGTTGGAGGGTTGTCAAGGCGTTTGAACGTGCAACCTGCGCCAGGATGTTATTTTACCCTGCCGGGAAAAAATTCTGATTAATTTTATTGTATATCAAGTAACGATTTTTAGCAAAAAAGGCTTGCAATCTTGGTGCAGTTCAGTTTTTTCGGAGTTCCTTTAAATCAGTCTACAGTTCTTGCTTTTCAGTTGTGACCTGCCCAGCGAAAAGGCTTAGTAGCGGAAAACATGCTCATCAAGTTCAGTTTTGAGTAAATACCTTTAGTTTACAGAACACATGTTTTGGATTATATTGTCAAAGTCGAACCAAAAATAGAGGAGAAGCATCCAATGACCACACACATTCATCAAAGGGTTGAAGCTGCCCGCCGGGGCGAAAGCCCAACCTTGCTGTGTAAAATGGCATCTGGTTGGGCGGTGATGGGCGATATTCAGATTCTCAACGGCTATTGCCTGCTGCTGTCTGATCCGGTTGTGCCGGATCTAAATGCTTTGAGTATGCCTGAAAGAGAAAGATTCTTGTGCGATATGACGATTATTGGAGATGTGTTGCTTGAAGTCTTTGGGGCTGCACGAATTAATTATGAAATTCTTGGAAACAGCGATAATGCTCTGTATGCTCACATTGTCCCGCGTTATGAAGCCGAATCGACAGAGTTAGGCAAAAGCCCGATCTGGTTTTATAACTGGTCCCAGGCTCCGCGCTTTGAATTGAAAACCTACCAACCAATGCGAGATCAAATTCGTGCCGGGATTGAAAAACGGCTGGCAGCTGGCTAGTCGTCCGGAGCCTGTTCCCGGGCATGCAGCCGGTTGGCGCGCGCAATTAATGGTAATGCCGGCGTAATCAGTAAGCTGGCAAAGGCGATAGCGGCCCGCACAGACCACAGGCTGACCAGGCCGGCCAGGGGCCCGCTGGCAATCTGCCCGATTGCATCCACCTGCCCGGACATTGAGATGACAGTTGCGCGTGTATCCGAATCAAGCCTCTGGTTGACCCAGGCATCATAGAGTGGTGTCATTACATTGCGGGTTACACTCACCAGCCAGACGGCTAAAATACTGATCCCCAAAGCAGGTGAAAAAGCAAAAATGAAAATT
>CAZLJB010000460.1:0-3466 GCA_964559195.1 uncultured Anaerolinea sp.
TGCCATGTTGTCCACCTGGCGGGCAAACGCTAAAGACGTTGTTATCGCCTCTCGCCAGGTGCGCATTGCTGAGTACTCTTGCACCACAGTTTCCCCAGGTACAGGCATCCACCGGAAAAGTAGTGTCTCCAAGGTTTTCAATCATGGCGACACTGTACGAAGCGCTATTTGCCAACCCCGTTCGCGTAAAAGCTCCGGTGACGGGGTTGGTTGTACTTCCCGGGGCTCCATAGCCTGCATCCTCTGAAAGAAAACCCAGGGCTTTGCCTGTACTGCCAGCCAGGCCATCATAACCATGCCCGCGCAGGTATTCCATGACCCAATAATTTTGCGCGCCGCCATATGATTCTCCATCCAAAACAATTGCATTACAATTGGCTGGAATGGTTGGATCGGCACATAGTTTATTCAAACCTTGCGCAGCGCTCGCATCAATATTACTGGTCCAACCGCCGAGATCGTCAAACCCGACCGCTAACGTGACATAACCTTCGTTGCCAAGGTTCGAATTCTGGGCCGATATTGCAGCATCCACTGCGCCTGCTCCACCCCACCCTGGTAAAAAAACCAGCACCGGTCGCTTTTCGCCAATCGGAATCCCTGAAGGCCAGGCGGCAATGGCCCGGCCAGTGGTGAGTATTTTAGTGGTTATGGTTAAACCTGGAATAGGCAACGAAATTGCAAATGCTGGCCCTGCAATGGTTAGCATCCACACCAGCATAAAAAACGCCGAAAATACCTGATAAAGTTTTTGTTTTTTCATTGTTTCTACTAATATTTAACTGCTCTCGGCATGCAATAATAATTTTTGCGGAATTGCCCAACCTACCAATAAATGTACAAACGATATCCAGACCGGGCCTAAGGGTAAGGAACAGGCGTCAGACCTTTGGCCTTAACAATCATGTAAGCTGCCCAGGCTCGATCAACCAGGGTACTGGGGCAGAACAAGGGTTTGCCGCCTTGCGTGCCACAGGCTATAATTAAATTATCAGCATAAGCCTTTTCTGCCCACTTCGTATATAAATTACCAGTATCAGTCATATCGGCAAAGATGGTACCTGTGGCAGCAGGTACAGGTGTACCACCTGCTTTTCCATAGGTATTCCCATATTTTATACGTAATGTAAAAACAACCGCCTGGTCTCGTGGTAAATTATCCCAGGGACAGAATTTCAGAGGACTGGACAGACAACCTGCGGTAAGACCTTCGTAATACATCTCTTCAGCCCATTTTTTACCTCCGGTCCAGGTGCTCCAGTCTTCGGATAGGAAGGCAGTTTGGTAATTGGGTGAAGCTGGTGGTGAATAACCGCCGCCATTGACTGAGCGCAGCATGAAAACGGCCGATTCTGCGCGTGTCAGGGTGTTTGCCGGGCAATATAACGGACCTGTTGCGTTGCATCCGGCGGTAAAGCCTGCATTATATAACGCCTGAACATAGGGGAAAAGGTTATAGCTTACCCCGCCCAGGCTTTCTGAATATGTGAAGGGCACGTCTGTAAATGTGGCAGGTTGCCTCGTAAAATCCTGGCCAATGAGATCGGCGACTACATTCGTATAGGGACGGGTGGTGGGAGTGAAAACAATCCCGGCTCTTGTGGGTGTAATTATTCCAGACCAATTGGATGGCACTACCAGGCTGTAGTCTCCAAATCCATCCGTATTAACCGTGTTTGCCAGACCTTCCAGAAGTGCTGTTGCTGTGGCACCTGAGCCGCCTGCGCCTGTGAAACTTACGATAGGTGCAGACGTGTACCCGGTACCAGCATTCGTCACGCTTACTTCAGTTATAACACCATTTAAGACTATGGCTGTGGCCGCTGCTCCGCTGCCCGCCCCACCTGTGAAATTGACAGTTGGGGCTGATGCATATCCAGTACCCCCTGCCGTGACCTGAATTGAATTAACACTTGACGTGCGGGTCAGGCTGGTATTGATCCCGGCAGTGCCGCTAATAGTGATCTGACTGATACAGGTGTAAATTCGAACATCATCTACCAACCAGCCAGTTAGTTGCGTACCAGTATCAGTGCCTGTGCGCCAGCGAAACTTGACAGATTGCCCGGCCAGGCTGGATAGATTATAGCGAGAAGTGACCGCCCCATGGCTTGTTCCAGCAAAAGCCTGCCTGCCACCCAAAGGATTGCCAGACGTAGCAGATATTGGCAAGGTGTAATCCTGGCCGGCCTTAGAAAGACCACTGGCGTCTACCCAGGTTGATCCATTCAGGCTGTATTCCAATACGCCGCCATCGTAAGCTGATAAACCGGTATTGTTGACTTCAAAATCGAAGAAATGATTAAAGTACAAATAGGCAGGTGTTGCAGCACCGGGCAGAGTTACAAAATTGCTCATGGCTGCGTAACTATCATTTGGAACGATTTCTCCCGGCCCGTACAATAAATGTGTCGGGCTGGAGAGCCCTGGCGTGGCGATTCTCCAGTCGTTGGTATAACCGGTTGTGGCCCCAAATGTCCATTTTGTGCTGCCACTCTCCATGTCATCCTGAAAAAGATATGAACTGGCTGGTTTTTGTCCAGTGGTTGGGCATAACTCCGGATTGGGAGTAAAAGACTGGGATGGCTTGACGTTCATTTCAACGGCTAAGGCAGCATTCCGCACCTGTAGGCAGTCGTTCGAAGTGATGCCATCTGTGCCACCGACCAGGCTCAAACAGGCCTGTTTGAGCGCGTAATAGAGATCTGTATAGTTGGCGCCGGCGCCCAAAAATTGGGTTTGAACCCGGTAGTACACTGCAGCGGTTTTGGTCATCCCGATCCCGCTGATTGTCTGACCATTGAATGAGCCGCCTTCCACCATCAGGAAGGCGGCCTTGTTATTGACACTGCTATTGTAATGAACTCCGCCGTTGTCGCCGGTGCCTGTATAAAAATATGAGCTGCTCATTTTGTCAGGATCGTGGTAAACGGTGGGGTCTTTCATACTGCGAATGGCGCCGATTGGCAGGGCATCCCCGATCAGCCATTTATTGGCTGCCGATTTTCCGGGATTGTTTTCTTGATCAATGAACTCCCCCCAAATATCTGAAAAAGATTCGTTAATTGCGCCCGCCTGGTAATAATACACAAGCTGCGATGTATAATCCGTGACTCCATGCGTCAGCTCGTGGCCGACGACATCCTCGGCTGTAAAACCATCTCCGTAAACCATTTGGGATCCGTTCCAAAATGCGTTTTGGTAACTAACGCCATAATGGACGCTGGAAATAATCGCCATACCTGCGTTGTTGATGCTATCGCGTTGGTGATGCGTGGCGTAGAAGTTGTAGGTGTCTAACGCATATTTTTCAGCCTGATCTGCGTCTGTATTCGTGCCGTTGGAGCAACCCGTATTCGCCAGACTGCAGACAAAAGTTCCAGGAAGACTGGCATTGTTGCTGGATCCACTCATTGTGTAAGTTCTGATATCCGGGTTGCCCAAAACCGGGCTTACCCGGGTAGAT
>CAZLJB010000461.1:0-3437 GCA_964559195.1 uncultured Anaerolinea sp.
CCTCCACGGCTCTGAACACTCTTTCCCTACACGACGCTCTTCCGATCTCAGATTGGCATAAAAAGCATTGGCCACTCCCAACAGTTGATGAGACTGCGAAAAGTGAATAAAACCCTGACTGGCAAGGCTCTCAGCCCGATAATCGCCGCTCTGCCGGGCAGCCTGGACGGCAGAAAGAGTTGTGATATGGTAAATCATGGTCATGGGGTTACCTCGTATATGACAGTGCCGGCATTCTGATAAACAGCTTTCCAAACATTTCCATTGCCACGTTCAAATTTCGCCAGACCATCCGGGTTATACAGATTACGTTCCAGCTGGCCAACGATAATATATTTGACAGAATATTTATTAATAAAGGTCATGGCTGCCACCGGGTCACGCGTGTTATAAAATTCCGTAATCTCCTGGATGCGGTTTGAAACCCAATCTCCGGGGAACAAGGCACGCTGCTGACGTTGGTGCCAGCTCCAACCAACCACACCTGGCAAGCCGGTATAAATCGTATAACGGGTGCCCCAGCGGTACTCGGGCGTGTTGGCCTCGACGATGACCGGGGAACCTTTTACATGATCCTGCATCCAGCGGATGGCAGAGTAATCCAGGCTCAGATCCATATCGACCTGGTCCCAATAGGTGGAATACTGCATATAGGTGATGCTGTCAAAAGTGAAGGGAATATCGGCTGCAATACGATCACGGATCTTGTCCATGCTGGCTGTAAAAGTAAATAATAACGCGCCAGATAACAACAAGCCACCGAATATCTGAAAAATAAGCCGGCCCTTCTGGCCCCATTGATCGAATTCGGCCAAAATCCAACCCAGCGCGGCAGCCGCACTGATAGCAAATAGAACCCAGACTTGCAGGTAAAACTTAAAAACAGTGTTCATACGGCCGATGTCGCCAGAAAGAACAATGAATTCAACCACCAGGGTGAGTACCAGGCCGGTACCAATCATGAACAACACCAACCGTTTGACGTCCGGCTGGCCCGGGCGGAATATCAAAATCAACGCCCAAACCGCCAAGGGAAAAGCAAACCAGGCCACCGGCACATTCAGAACAAACTGGAGAATCAGCAACAGTGCCACAAAAGCAGCCAGTCCAATTTCCAGACCCCAGGCATACGGTTTCAGTTTGGCAAGCGCCGAAAGCGGCGTTTGAGCCAGCCACTGACGGGTTTCCCAGAGCATCCAGGAAACAATCACAAATAAGAACACGCCCCAATGGGTCCAGTAAGACCAGATCGGGGTTTTTTCGTTGGTCCACTGGCTGATCTCAGTGTAAGCCAGGCCATACCAACGCGCAAATGGCTCATACAACAAAATGGCGAAACCTGCCAGCAGGCCCATCGCCAATCCAGCCAGAAGAATACGCTGAAGAAGCGGGGAAAATCCAAAACGGCTGGACTGTTCCACATCAATGTAACGGAAAACAGCATAACCAGTCACAATCAGGCCAAAAATCAGGTAGGTCGGGAAATCCCAGGTATTGGTCGGGCGCAGCACACCGATCACCAGGCCACCAAAAGCCAGGGTTACCAGCCAGGACCATCGGCTGAGCTTGCGAGCCAGCAAGGTGGAAAGAGTCCACGACAGTGCCATAAGCGTCAACGGCAAGGAAATCATGTGAGCATGCAGATCGCTGTAGAGAAAGGTGAAGAGTGGAAACTCCGTGATCGCCAGGTCACCGAGCGGCATCACCCGACTGGGCGCCCAATAGTATTCCCCCCATCCAATCGGCAGGGATGAACCTGTAAATATTTTTCCAATACCCTGGGCAGCCCAAATTAAACGCTGGAAGATCAATACATTCTGGGCGTCAACCATTTCATTGCTGACCACCATTTTTTGCAATGCATGATAAATCAGTTGAATGGTTCCAAGGTTGCCCATCAAGACCAGCCCTGCACCAGCCGCCAGACCAGCCACCAACTGAAGGGGGAAACCCGTGTTTTCAGATTCACTTCTGGTTTTAACGCCCTCTACCAGGTTCCAGGCCATCGAGAAGCCGCCAATCCCAAGCATAGCAAAAAGGGTTGGCAAAACAAAGTTGTATGCAATGGAAGGAACAATTCCAAGCAGCTTTATGGGAGTACCGACCAGCACGAAACCCCAGTAGTAATAATTGATGTAGCCACCAGCGTACCAGGGGTCGTAAGGTGGGAAAGTGGTGCTTTTCAAAATCGCATTCAGATAAGAGAAATCCATCGGCCGTTCGCCACCACGCGCAGGGTGCCATAAATCCGGGTTTCCCAATCGAATAGCAAGATCAATCAAGAAGAAGGCCAGAAAAATACCTTCAACCAGCAGGTAATATTTACCTCTGGCGCGCAATTCCTGCTGAATGGCTTTCCGTTGAAAATAATAGGCCATCAGGCCAGCCAATACGATCAGGCCATAGCCAATTGCAATGGTCAAGCGGGAATATTCCCCACCTACAGAAGCCGCCAACCAGACCAGGTAAGCCAACAATAACAACCCGCCCAATTTTGAGAGCGGATAACCCTGATCTGGTAAGCCTGGCAGCAAGAAACGCAGCAGTGGCCAGGTAAAGAGCCCGAGCAAACCAATCGCAAAATACCAGATGACCAGGCCCGCAACCGGATATTTATTCTGAAAAGTCTCGTAAGAGAATAAATCGCTCCAGGTTCCATTGGCCCGATCAGCTGCCAGTTTATCCGCAGGCAGCATTAAATCACCAGGGAAACGCCCGGCCTGACGCGGGGTCACGTGTACGACATGCGTCAGATCGACCGCATCCAACAGACCGCTGACAACTTTCGGGTCATAAGCAGCCGTCTTTTTAAAAATAAGCACCTTGGGAGCGTCATAAACCGTAAAAGCTTCCTCAGCAAACTGGGTATTAATCTGGTAACCGAATAATTCGGGATAAGATGTGAAGGTCTTGACTAACTCAAACCCAAGCTTGCCGCTGAACATGCCCGGGGTGGCCATGTTATAGCACCAGATCACATCCCTGCCATCCGGGCAACCCATCAAATCGCGGTAATAGGTTGTGGTCAAAGGATAACGTTCTGGTATGCGGGTGGTGGTAGCCCATTGGCGATTCGATGTGATGAAAACATAATCAGCCGTATCAAGATTGGTCTTGAAGCGGGTAAGTTTATCGCTGTTATCGTCCCAGTACATTTCGAAATTGAGATCACCCTGGTACATGCCACCAAAAGCGTCATATCCATCCATACGCAGGGGCAGCCCATCGTCCCAGGATGTCTCCTGAACCGGGGCGGAACCAACCATGGTAAGAACACCAGTCGCTGTAAAACGCAAGAAATAATTTTGATCTTTTACCAGTACGACGGGCTTATTCAGCTTGAGGCTGTAGGCTTTCCCCCGAACATCTGAAAGCACACCGAAATCAGAATCCAGGCTGGCGCTGGCCAGAGTTAGTTCTTGCGAGAAACCCGGGTC
>CAZLJB010000462.1:0-3437 GCA_964559195.1 uncultured Anaerolinea sp.
AGCGCCGGCATGGCCCAAGCATCACCCAACGCCTGGCCAAATACACCGCCAAGCACTTTGTTTTTCATACGGTCTCCCTTTTCAAGCTGGCGCAACCAGCGCCTGAATCTTCACTACCGATAGACGCACAGCGCTGCTTTAGAAAATAACAAACGCCTCAAAACAAACTAACTGTTGGCTCTGGCCGCAGCAGCCACATCGGCCAGATGCTTTTCCTGGAACTTGCGCGCCCGATCAATAATTTGGGCCTGGCGGCGGATGTTATAAACCACCAGCGCAACGATCGTAGCCACATAGGGGATGATCTGAACCAGTTGGGAAGGAATTTTGAGCGACCCCAACATATTGGAGAGCGCATCCGCAAAGCCGAAAAAGACCGCCGCCAGCAGGGTTCCGAACGGAGTCCGGCCTCCCAGATAGACAGCTGCCAGGGCAATAAAACCGCGCCCGGCGGTCATGTCACGCTGAAAAAGAGTCAGATAACCCATCGACATGTTGATACCACCCAGCCCGGCCAAAATACCACTGAGCCCCAGGGCAATCACGCGGGTTCGAATGACATTAATACCCACAGACGAAGCCGCAACAGCATTTTCACCTACTGCGCGCAAATGCGCACCAAAACGGGTTTTGTAAAGCATAATGGAAACCAGCCAGGCGAACAGGAAAGCGGCATACGTCAGCAAATTATGTCCGCTTAAAACGGTGCCGATGAATGGAATATCCTTCAGGATCGGGATCGCCACGTTTGGCACCGCACCACTCATCAGGGTGGAAGAGTTACCTTTGTCACCGGTCAGGACATACAGGATAAAAATTGTGCCACCCGAGCACAGGATATTAATCGCCACACCCGCCAGGATGGGATCTGTCTTTAGAAAAAGATGGAAATATGCCAGCACCATCGCAATTAGAAAACCAGCCAGCATACCCGCCAGAACCCCAAGCCAGACGCTTTTTGTATATGAGCTGACAAGCACTCCTGCCAGGGCTCCGGCCAACATCATGCCTTCCAACGCAATGTTGGGCGCCCCGGAAAGATCTGAAATCAAACCACCCAGGGCTGGCAAAATAAGCGGTGTACTGATGCGAATAATACTTGCCAGGAATACTGCGCTAAAGATACTGCCCAATACGATTTGAATTGACATGGTTCAGCTCCCTGACTCTGCGGTTGGTCCATCAACGGTTTTGGCGCGATGCGCCTGAACACGGCGACGAACTTCGGGGAGGATGCGCTCGGCGGTAACCAGCAGGATAATGATAGCCTGGATAACCAATACCATCTCCCGCGAAACATCCGATGAGCGTTCCATGATATCGGCACCGGCTCGCAAATACTCATACGCCAGGGCGGTAATTGGGACAGCCAGCGGATTATTCCGGGCAAGCAGGGCCACCACAATGCCTTCAAAGCCCAACCCGGCGGTAATGTTGAGGATCAAACGGGTGTGAACACCCATGCTCAAATTAGAACCCGCCAAACCGGCAAACAAACCACTGACTGCAGTTGCAAGCATGATGGCGCGTTTGGTATTCATACCGCCATAACGAGCAAATTTGATGTTAGAGCCCAGCATGCGCAGCTCATATCCGAAGGGTGTACGATACATCAAGTAATAGACTACGAACACCGATACAATCACGATATAAAGCATAATGGTGATATTGGTCTGGTTCACCCAAATCTCACGAACGCTGGACAAGAAAGGCAGGTCTGGAAAAAATGAGCCCAGCACGCCCTCGGGCGGAAAAGCTACTGAAGCAGTGTAACCCGCATTGGGATCCTTGAGGACAGATGTCAACAGGTATTCATACAGCTTCAAAGCAATTGTATTTAACATCAAGGTGGAGACGATTTCATTCGCATTCAGATATGCTTTCAAGTAGCCCGGGACAATTCCCAACAAGAAACCGCCCAGGGCGCCTGCGCTAAGGGCCAGGGGAATCCGCAAATAGGCAGGCAAAGGAACATAGAGAGCAACACATCCGGATACCAGGGCACCTGCCACCATCTGCCCTTCGGCACCCAGGCTGAAAATCTCAGCTTTGAAGACCAGGACGATGGCCAACCCAAGCAGGGTCAGCGTGATTGATTCCTGAATCCAGTTTCCAAAACGATTTAACTTCGTAACCGGGCCAATCAGAAAACTCCGGTAAGCACCGACCGGATCCTTGCTGACAAAAAGCGTAATCACAAACCCGATCAGCAAAGCGATGAAGACAGCCGCAAAAATTCGCAGGACTTCTTTTACATTATTAGATTGAAAAAATCGCTTCACAGGTTGGCCTCCATCTCTGCCGGATCTTGATGTTTCAAGCCCAGCATGTAATAGCCAAGCTCTTCCTCACTCAATTCAGGGGTGTTTTGGATAACACATGTGATCTGGCCTTCATACATTACGATAATCCGGTCTGAAATGCTCATCACCTCGCTCAAATCCGCAGAGATCAGCAGCACAGCAGTACCATCCACCCGCTTTTGGACCAGTTTTCTGCGAACAAATTCAGTGGCCCCGACATCAATACCACGAGTGGGCTGCGCAGCAATCAAAACCTTCGGATCAGATGTGAATTCACGGGCGACAATGACTTTTTGCATATTCCCACCAGAAAGCGCTCCGAGCGGCACAAAACCATCCATGGTGCGAATGTCATATTCTTTTATAAGGTCTTTACCCTGGGAAAAAACTTTCTTATAATCGATCGATATACCACGCATGAAAGCCGGTTTGAAATAACGATCAACGATCAGATTTTCAAAAATGGAAGCTTTAAGTGCAACACCATTTGTTAGACGATCTTCCGGGATATGCCCGAGACCCGAAAGGCGCACATTTCGCGGGGAAGTATTTAGAATATTTTTGCCAGAAATAACAGCAGAACCGGTGGTGGCGGAACGAAGCCCTGAAAGGACTTCCGCCAGTTCGGTTTGACCATTTCCTTCCACACCTGCGACCCCCAGGATTTCACCATAATATAAATTGAAATGCAGTTCCTTGAGCATCATGCGACCGGTCTCAGAGATGTAAGACAGATCTTTGACTTTTAGCGCCACAGCGCCCCTGTCAACGGGTGGACGATCAATGTTCAGGAAAACTTCGCGACCAACCATCATACGCGCCAGGCCTTCGCGCGTGGCTTCAGATGTTGGCAGCAAACCCATGACTTTGCCACTGCGCATGACAGTAACCCGGTCTGAAATTTCTTTGACCTCTCGTAGTTTATGGGTGATAAAAATGACTGTCTTGCCTTCTTTTACAAGTTCCCGCACCGCCAGAAACAGTTCCTGCGTTTCTTGAGGAGTAAGTACCGCGGTCGGCTCGTCCAAAATTAAGAGTTGGGCACCGCGATAGAGCGTCTTGAGGATTTCAACCCGCTGGCGCATACCAGATCGGAAGAGCACACGTCTGAACTCCAGTCACCTGAAGCTATCT
>CAZLJB010000463.1:0-3416 GCA_964559195.1 uncultured Anaerolinea sp.
ATTGTCGACGCAGGCATTCCGGCGATCGGACACCTGGGTTTAACCCCGCAGTCAGTTTCAGCGTTGGGCGGTTTCCGCGTCCAGGGAAAGTCAGCAGCCATGGCGAAGAAAATCGTCGATGATGCCAAAATTCTGGAACAGGCCGGGGCGTTTGCAGTTCTGCTCGAGCTGGTGCCGGACCGTTTGTGCAAGTTAATTATGGAGCGCGCTGAGAACTGCATCATCATGGGGCTGGGTTCCGGGCCGCATGCGCATGGCCAGCTTTTGATTTACCATGACATGTTTGGTCTCTATCCAAAATTCACCCCCAAAATGGCCAAAGTTTTTGGAAATGCCGGCGAAGTTATTCTAAACGGTTTGAAGCAGTATGCCGCTGAAGTGACCGATAAATCATTCCCACAGCCAGAAAACTGGTTTGGTATGAAAGACGAAGAGTTCGACGAATTAAAGAAGATGTTCTAGGAAATGCGCAAATGAGTTACGCGCAGCGCACGTCTCACTTAAAGCCCGAGGGAGCCTACCAGGTCTTGGCCAAGGCCAATAAATTGGAAGCTGCCGGGCGTGAAATTGTACATTTTGAAATTGGGCAGCCCGATTTCGATACCTTTCCAAATGTCAGTGTGGCGGGTATTCGAGCCATTACCGAAGGAAAGACGCGTTATACATCCCCTTCCGGCATGCCGTCTCTGCAGCAAGTAATCGCGGATGATTGTGGACAACGGCGTGGTATCCATATCGATCCGGCTGAAGTGGTGGTTGGGCCTGGCGCAAAACCGGCCCTGTTTTTCCCCACCCTGGCATTGATTGAGCCCGGGGACGAAGTGATCTATCCCAACCCGGGTTTTCCCACCTACGAAGCCATGATCGTTGTGGCAGGCGGGGTTCCGGTGCCAGTACCCTTGTTGGAAGAGAATAATTTCTCCTTCGACCTGGATGTTTTTGACCAGAAAGTAAGTTCCCGCACGCGCATGATCATTATTAATTCGCCCAGCAACCCGACTGGTGGGGTCATGCCAATGGCTGACCTTGAGCACATTGCTCAAAAGGCCATCGAGTTTGACTGTTGGGTCATGTCGGACGAGATTTATGCGCGTATTGTTTACGATGGCTTGAGCGTTCCATCCATCACCAGCATCCCAGGCATGCAGGAACGCAGCATCATTGTGGATGGTTTCTCCAAAACCTACGCTATGACGGGTTGGCGATTGGGATATGGCATCATGCCCCGTGAATTGGCCGATAAGGTTGGGTTGCTTCTGACCCACTCGATCGGCTCCACGGCTCAATTTACCCAATTTGCGGGCGTTGAAGCGCTCCTGGGTCAACAGGGCCAGGTGGATGTGATTGTGGCAGAATACCAGCGGCGGCGTGATTTGATTGTTGCCGGCTTGAATAACATGCCTGGGGTTCGCTGCCAGAGTCCACAGGGCGCCTTCTACGTCTTCCCCAATATCAAGGGTACTGGAATGAGCTCGAATGAATGCGCCAATTTGATCCTTGACAAAGCCGGGGTTGCTCTCCTGCCAGGCTCTTCATTCGGAGAATACGGCGAAGGATACCTGCGCCTGTCGTATGCCAACTCAATCGAAAATATCGAGAAGGGTTTGGAGAAGATCCAGGCTGTATTGAAGTAGGTGTGAAATTAGCAGACGGTAATTAGATAAGGAAAACAGCTGGGACTACCTGGATTTATCAGGTAGTCCCAGCTGTTTTCGATTAAGGCAAATTATGCCCGTTTATATTAAGTCAGCCCAGGCTCCTCATTGGTTTATTACGGGTAATGTGTTTTTATTTTTGGTTCGCACGCCAGATGATTTCAGGCGGCTGCCCGGGTTTACCTGGTATTGCAATCAAGAGCAGTTGTGGGTATGGCCCATGATCAGAAAGCCCGGCCATGATGTGCTCACCGTTCTTAAGCGTGCCATTGTAATTATCGATATTTATTGGCGGTACGTAATTGCATGCGAACAAGTCAAACGATAGACTCTTTTTTTGCAATACCGGATATAGCACCTCGCCATTGAGGAATAAAGCCCCGCTTTCGGAAGGCAGCAGCATGGGTTGCAATTGGCTCATATCGACCGGCGAACATAACTCAGCCGATTGTGGGATCAAGGTTTGTGCAGCCGGGATCAGGCCTGCTATACACACGATCAGCCCGGTCACGGCGTAATAAGACCACTTAGAAGATTCTCTATTGATAGGCCGGATCGAAAATTGGTTTCGTGGTTCAGCCTGCAGCAGCTTGCGAAATGGCTTTGGTAACGCTTGAAAAGTGCAAACCACCCCAATTGCGAAGTAAAAACCAGCCAGCCAATCCATGGGCACAAGATAGCGTAAACCGGATGTGCGCGCGAAGCCATTTGCGAGCCCGTAGACGCCAAAAACGAACAATGGCCCCAGCCCAGCCCAACGCCAGCGCTTCCAGCTCCAGCCCATTCCAATAGCAAGCAGAATAAAATTGAGTAATAAGAAGGGGATTTGCGTAATAGTGACACGCTCAAGCCCTGCGCTCCAGTAGGGTCTTTTGAACAAGTTGCTCAAGATCTGGTCAGCCGGCAGCAATGAATCCGGGAGGGTTAAAAAAGAGCCGACGTAGTTGTGCAGGGTGTTGTTAACGACATACCCGGGGAATGTTGCGATGTTCAAATTAGGAAAAGTGATCCCAGATATTAACGGGCTAAGATTTTCTGTGTTTCCCTGCCCAAAGGCTATTTCAGGGCTAGTAGTATTTTCATAACTCGTACGATATGGATTTGCAAATTTGAATTTCCAAAAAAAAGCTGGCTCACCGCCAATTTTGCCGGTCATTATCCATGGGCCGATCAGGAGTGTACAGCCCAGGATAAAAAAGAGGGACTGGATCAACCAGGCTTTCTTTCGCTTATACAATGCAAAGAGCAGCAGCACCGGAGTTCCTAATATCAATAGGAAGGGGTTTAACCGAACCAGGGAAATTGCGCCCAATGAGGCGCCTGTTGCAAAACCCCACCATGCACTGTTTTTAGTACTCCGCATCCAGGTAAACAACAACCCGGTTGAGACAATCATCCCCAGTAAAAGCGGAACCTCGGTCATCAATTGGATCGGGGAAGTTAGATAATAAATCGCATTGGATAAAAACATCCCGTTCAGTTGGCGCAGCATAAGTATGACCGCCAGCAGCAGACCAAATAATCGGCTGTGGAAGGATTTTCCGAACAGATACAGAAACGGCACCATTAGGGCTAAAAAGGCGGTCTGTAACCAGTTTATTAGCGTATAGTCATATCCTGCAATGACATGTAAAAGCGCCAAAAATACCATATACAAAGGCTTATCATTCGCAGTCAGTATTGAAAACCCAAATCCTTTTAATAAAAAAAATGCTGCCAGGTCATAGGAATGATAGTATTGGCCGGGGCCACATACTCGAA
>CAZLJB010000464.1:0-3409 GCA_964559195.1 uncultured Anaerolinea sp.
GCAGTATTACCGGAATGGCATTTCCTTTTGACTTTTTTATTTTGATAATGACAACGCCCACTTAAAGCACGGTCATTTTTGGACAGGAATCTTGCGCCCAAAAACAGTTGAACTATTTTTTTATGGGTCATTCCACCATTATTCTTTCACATGCAAACGATAATTTAAATGGTTTTGAAAAGACCGCTCAGCCTATCAGAAAAACCCATTTCGACTCAAGTAAAATTTCATTTACAATGGGGATATGTCACAAGGACGAGATCAAAAAAGTTTATTGGCAGTTAACCTGGGCTTGGGCATCAATGTTGGCCTGGCAGCGCTCAAGACTTATATCGGTATCATCGGGCACAGCCCGGCGCTGCTGGCCGAAGGGATTAATTCTACATCTGATGTAGCTTATTACATCGTGGCCAGTATTTTCGTACGCATGGCAAACAAACCTGCCGACGACGAACACCCCTACGGACACCAACAACTGGAAAGCATTGCGGCAGTGGTGGTCGGTTCCTTCATTGTCACAACGGCCGTGGCCGTTTTCTGGGATGCGATCGATAAAATTTGGGATTTGCTCAGTGCACAGACCAAATCTTCTGGTGCTTCCAGTATTGCGCTCTGGATGGCGCTTCTGACGGTCCTCATAAAAATATTTCTCACAATTTATGTGCGCAAGCTTGGCCAGCAAACCAAAAACCCGGTAGTGGAAGCCATGGCCTATGACCATCGCAACGACATGATCTCTGCTGCGGCTGCTTCGGTTGGCATTTTCCTCGGGCAGCGCGGTTTGCCTTGGGTGGATCCTCTGGCAGGCGCCATCGTTGCGCTGCTGATCCTGCGCACAGGCATCTACATTCTGCGGGAATCGTCAGTTGAGTTAATGGATGCCGTCCCAAGCAAAGACCTGGCCGTGCAAATCGCTGAATTAGTGGCCGATATTCCCGGCGTGGAACAACTGCATGAAGTGCAGGCACATCGCTTTGGGCCACACAGCGTAGTCAATGTCACGGTGGGTGTGGATGGCAGCATTGCGGTCAGGGAAGGGGATGAAATTGCCAGCCGGGTCGAAAACCTGTTATACAACAGAATTCCAAATCTGAGCCGGGTACATGTTCACTATCACCCTGCTGATAAAGAACATCAGGATATGACCATCGACCAGATTCTGGCCGAAGCACGCAGGCATGTTGTGGATTATCACCCAAAATATTTTGATTAAATTCGACAGTTGGTAAAACCTGGAGCGGGGAATTTCTCTAAGCCAGGGCAGCATTTATCAGCGTGCCAATCTCCTCAACCTGTTCGGACTGAGCGCTACCGCCTGGCCAGGTCAGCCAGGCCAGGAATTCAGTATTGCCCTTGGGACCCATCAACGGGGACCGGATCAGACCTTTTATTACAAAACCCTGTTTCAGGGCAAAATCCAACACTTCTTCCAGCACCCGGCGGTGAATAAGAGGATCTCGAACCACGCCATCACCCCGCGCCACATCCACACGCCCGGCTTCAAACTGAGGCTTGATCAGGGTAATCAAATTGGCACCGGTGACAAGCCAGCGAACAATAACAGGCAGGAGGGTTTTTAGGGAAATAAAAGATGCATCACACACCACCAACTGCACCTGTTCTGGAAGCGCTTCGACATACCGGGCATTCGTTTCTTCCATCACAACCATGCGCGGATCTGAGCGTAGTTTCCAATGCAAAATTCCCTTGCCCACATCAATAGCATAGATCCTGGCAGCGCCATGTTGAAGCAGGCAATCGCTGAATCCACCGGTGGAAGCGCCAACATCGGCACAAATCAACCCGACCGGATTAATGGGAAAGGTTTCCAGCGCACCCAAAAGCTTGTCACCCCCGCGTGAAACAAAACGTGGGCCAGCCTCCACCATCACTTGCGCGTCCGGCGCGAATGTTGCACCAGCACGGTCAACCATCTGACCATTAACGCGCACCTGCCCGGCCATAATAATAGCCTGGGCCTTGGATCTGCTTTCAGCCAAACCAAGTTCAACCAACAATAAATCCAGGCGTGTTTTTCGGATGCTCGGCAAAATCGGACTACTTTCATTCAAAGCAGGTTGCGGCGGGGGCAGCGCCAGGATCAGCCCCAAAACACTGGAAAACAATTCAATTCTACCTTCAATCTACCAATATGTAATACATACCAGGCGACAGGTAAGGTAAAATATTGGCATGCTGATTGACCTGTTAAAAACCATGCGCCCGCGCCAATGGACAAAAAACGCTTTTGTGTTTTTTGCGATCACCTTTGATAAACAACTTTTTCATTTACCGGCCTTCTTACACACACTGGCAGGCTTCTTGCTCTTCTGCCTGGGTTCCAGCATTGTCTACCTGGTCAACGACATCGCAGATATTGAAGCTGACCGGCAGCACCCGGTCAAAAAAAAGCGACCACTGCCATCTGGAAAGTTACCCGTCAGCCTGGCCTGGGGTGCAGCTGCCACCTTGCTGGTTATCACGCTGCCTCTGGCTTACATGCTGTCGCCCGGCTTCGCCGCCGTATTGGGCACCTACCTGATCATCAACCTGGCATACTCTAAATGGCTTAAGCATGTTCCGATTCTGGATGTTTTCATCATCGCGGCAGGATTTGTGCTGCGTGTCGAAGCAGGCGTATCTCTGATCGTGGTGGAACGTTTCTCCCCCTGGCTTTACGTGGTCACCACCCTGGGTTCGCTCTACCTGGGTTTCGGAAAACGCCGTGCCGAATTAACCTTGCTGGCCCAGGGCGCCGGATCACACCGCAAAGTACTGGAAGGTTACAGCATCCCATTGCTTGACCAATACATCACAATTGTTTCGGGTGCCACGATCCTTTCGTACGCCCTTTACACCTTCTCCGCGCCCAATTTACCGGCCAATCACAGCATGATGCTGACAATCCCATTCGTTGCCTATATCATTTTCCGTTACTTATACCTGATCCAGATGACCCAAAATGCCGGCGCTCCAGATGAGGTACTGCTGACCGACCGGCCCATCCAGATCAGCATCCTGCTAACGGGGCTGGTGATCCTGGTGGTCTTTTACCTGAAATGATCAAGACATCCGCGCCCGGAAAAATTATTTTGTTCGGTGAACATGCGGTGGTGTACAACCATCCAGCGCTGGCAGTTCCGATCACCCATGTACATGCCGATGTAGAGATCTCACCTGCCCAGACAGGTATTTGGATCGACGCCCCCGATATTTCTCTTAAATCCGAGCTTTCCGCACTCCCAGCAGATCACGCCATCCGTTGCGTGATTGAGCATGTTCTGAAGAAGCTGCAGATCAGCGCATATCCATCCTTAAACATTCGGATTACGTCCAGTATACCGATCGCAGCGGGTCTAGGCTCAGGAGCGGCAGTTTCCGTAGCAATCATCCGGGCATTATCGACACA
>CAZLJB010000465.1:0-3409 GCA_964559195.1 uncultured Anaerolinea sp.
ATTTACCACCGCTACGCGCTCCCAGAAGCCCGCATCCCCTTCAACCTTAACAAATCATATTTGTTAAGGTTGAAGGGGATGTTATATTTTAGAATATATGATCTAATACGTAAGTAAGGAAAAACATCAACTAAAGGAGGTGGGCCTGTCATTTATTCTTGTTTGAGCCGCAGTATTTTCCACATTTGTTTCTGTAAGGAGTGGGAATGGATAATCAGAAAGAGCTGGCTGAAGTGTTTGATGAGTGGGAAAGGACACTGGCACCCGATCAAAAAGAGTGGTGCCGCAAAGCGCTCAAAAATGCGAATGTTAAACTGCGTAATATTGGCGAACAGAGCGCCAAGGAGCTGCTGGTCGAGATCCTGCTGTTTTGTGATGGCAAGCTGGGAAATTAAATCACCTGCGCTTGTTAAAAAGGAGGTTTTATGTTGGAAATCAGTGTTTGGCAAGTAAGCAAATTAAAAGGTGCACCGCTGTCAGTTCTGGCCCTGCTGGCACACTCGCCGCAGCCGGTCAACCAAGACTGGTTGGCGCGCTTGAGCGGCTACACCGATAAACCGGTCAGCAAGGCCTGCAAATATTTGCAGGAACAAGGCCTGATACAACGCACCCGCTCGGGCTGGAGCATGCTGCCTGTTCGGAATGATTCCAACCCGCGGGATGAATGAAGGCAGGGCTAAAGATCGTCCCCGAAGAGGAAAATGTGCTGAGGTAGTTTCAAAAGAGTTACTTTGCAAAGCCTCGGTCATCGAGAAATTCAACCGGTTGTTTGTCTTTTCCTTGTTCCCACAGCAGTGAGAAAAACCAGATGCCGCTCTCGCCAATCCAGAATTCTGCGGAGGTAAAAGTCATTTTCGATCCGACCGGTTTACGATGGCTTTCAGGGGAATATTCAGCGCTCCAACCAAAAACTTCTCCCTGCCAATGTTTATGGGTGGTGTGCAGTTGATTTGCAAATGAGCGCACTTCATCCAGAATTGGAATCGAGAGGGGCTAGATCCGCCCCAACCATATGAAAGGAAGAGCAAAGAAGGGCAGGCTGTCGTAACGTCAGGCAGCCCGTGGGCGGAAACCCGGGTGACAGTCACCTTTAAGGTGACTGTCACCTGTCTTAATAGCCGGCCGGCGATGATGCCGCAGGGGTTGGGCGAGTCTGCAAGTAGCGCGGGACGGGCTCAAGGTGTGGTGAGTTGTTGGGTGAGTTGGATTTCGGCCAGGCTGGGGTCGAGGTCCTGGATCAGCAGCCAGTCTTCGATCAGTTCGGCGCTGGCGCCGGGGGGCAGGCTGGTGAGGGGCGAGAGCGATTCGAGCTCAAGACACTTATGGTCGGCGTAAACTTCCAGGCTGCTGTTCTGATCTGGGTAAGGTTGGTTTTCAACAAAGGCGCATTTTTTTACAAAGGCCTGGTTTGTACTGCTAAGATAGGCCAGCCAGCCGCCCGAACGTGAGAGGCCGATTTTTTGGGGCGTGCTATTCGATGGCTCTTGCTGGAAGGTGATGTGTTCGGTTGTGAAGCGCCAGCGCGGGTCGGCCAGGTCGGTGTAGGCCCACAGGTTGAGCGAAGCCTGGGCCAGCAGGTTGCCTTCGTGTGAACCACGCGCGGGCAGGGGCAGGATGGCGCGCCCGCCGGGCGCCATGACCGAGATGGCCCACAGGGCCAGTCGGACTTCAAACAGGCCGTGGTTGCGGATGCGGTGGATGATGCGCGCCTGGGTGCTGGCTGGGTCGAGCTGGATTTCGATTTCTTTTTGAAGCCGGGTTTCGGGTTCGATGGCCTGACGGGCAAGCAAAACCGAATCAGTGTACTCGAGGCTGATCGGAGTATTGTCGGGCAGGTAGGTGCGGCGAATGTCTTCGGGTCCGTGCCAGAGGCGGTGCCCGCCGTAGGAGTGCCATTTGGATGGATCCGGCTCGGCACGCTGGGCGGGAAATTCGGCAAAGTGGTTTTTTCCATCGCGGAAGGCATAGCGGATGATGCGCGGGCCAAATTGGAAGGGGACAACCAGTTCGACCAGGTTATTGGTCAATGCGAGGCAGCGGCCCCAGTTTGGGTCTTGATAATCGCGGGTAGTGAGCATGTTTGCCTGCCTTTGGGTGCCCGCTACTGCTTGCTGACTTCGCTGAAGGCTGCGTCGAAGGCGCGGGTGGACGGTTCGAAATTGAGTTTTTGGATAAAGCGCAGGGCATCCAGTGCGCCCCATTCCCTTTCCATGCCGCTGTCTTCCCATTCGATCGAGAGCGGTCCGGAATAATGGATCTGGTTGAGTTTGCGGAGGACTTCATCCCAGCGCACATCGCCGTGGCCCGGGGAGACGAAATCCCAGCCGCGGTTGGGGTCGCCGAAGGGCAGATGGGAGGCCAGGATGCTGCTGCGGCCGTTCAGACGCAGTTTGACATCTTTAATGTGGACGTGGAAAATGCGTTCCTGAAATTCATCCAGGTAGGCCAGGAGGTCGACAAACTGGTGCAGCAGGTGGCTGGGGTCAAAATTGATGCCAAAAGCCGGGTGGTTCTGAACGGCGGCCAGGGCGCGTTTGAAGGTGTGAATGTCATAGGCGATTTCGGTGGGGTGAACTTCAAGCGCAAAACGCACGCCGCAGGTTTGAAAGACATCCAGGATGGGCAGCCAGCGATCGGCAAAATCCTGATAACCGGCCTCAATGGCCTGCTGACTGGTGGGTGGGAAGAAGTAGAGTTTGGACCAGATGCTGCTGCCGGTAAAGCCGTTGACGGTTTTGACCCCCAGTTTTTGGGCCGCCAGGGCGGTACGCTTCATCTCTTCGGCTGCACGCTGGCGCACCCCCTCGGGGTCGCCGTCCAGCCACAAGCGGGAGGGCAGGATGCTTTTATGCCGTTCGTCGATCGGGTCACAGACGCACTGTCCGACCAGGTGGTTGCTGATGGAAAAGCACTGCAGGTTGTATTTTTGCAGGAGCTCCAACTTGTTGCGGATATAAGCCGGGTTTTCGAGGGCTTTATCGACCTCGAAATGATCACCGCCGCAGCTGAGTTCCAGGCCATCAAAGCCCCAGGACTGCGCTTTTTGGGCGAGGGTTTCGAGCGGCAGGTCAATCCACTGGCTGGTGCATAAGGTGAGCGGTCTGGGCATGCTAGCCTCTCTGGGTGTAGGGGGAACGGAAAAAGAATTATTTTTATGGACGGGCCAATCAGGCCGAAGCCTGGGCCTGCAAATTGGGATTATCCATGACGCGGATGGAGTCGTTCAGCCACTGGCGGGTTTCGCAAAAACGCTGGCGGATTTGCGGACGGGTGGCCAGGCCGGTGGTGCCGATCTGCTGGATGATGAGCGAGGCGGTTAGATTGCCGATAATGGCCGCTTCCAGCAGGCTGGCGCCAACGAGATCGGAAGAGCACACGTCTGAACTCCAGTCACCTGAAGCTAACTCGT
>CAZLJB010000466.1:0-3400 GCA_964559195.1 uncultured Anaerolinea sp.
TTGAACCCCAACCCCAGATCTTTGAATTCTTCGATAAAACCCTCTATATCAGAACACAGCTTGGCCAGGTCGTCAAAAGTAAACATGTTGGCGCGAATTTCTTCAACCAGCTTGGGGTTGGTGGTTTCGAGCGCTTCAAAAATCGATTTCTGCGCGCCGCGATCGACCTGGTTCAACATTTTGACCAGGAAGGCGACCCCACCCGTGGCTCGGAAATCAGCCTCGTTGATCACGCTCGAGAGCTTGCTCTTCAAGTTCTTTTCAACCTGCTGCACCACCTGGGGAGAAACACGATCCATGGCTGCCAGGCGCAGGGTGACTTCGATCTGATTTTCCTTGGACATGCTGGTCAGGATATCCGCCGCGACCTTGGCTTCAAGATAAGAGAGCACCAGCGCAATCGTCTGGGGCATTTCTTCCTGGAGCAGGACAGCCACTTCATCCGGATTGGCATTCTTCAACATTTCAAAAGAAGACATCTGTTGGTGAACGGAGATGCGCTCCAAAATTTCGGTACCACGGCGCGGGCCAACGGCGCGGGCCAGCAGCTGGCGGCTGTATTCAACACCCCCGCGCGGCTGGTCGACATCGACCGAGCTCATCTCAAAGGCTTCTTTGAGCGCAGTATGGCGGACCTCGGGCGAAACTGTTCCCGAGCGGCCCAGAGCCATCAGCACCTGCTCGATTTCACCTTCGGAGAGGTATTGAAGTACCTTCGATGAAAGCTCAACGCCCAGGCCAAGCAGGAGCGCAGCAGCCTTTTCAAGACCAGTAGTCGTCATCCCTTTTTGCTCTCATTCAACCAGATTTGGATAATTTCGGCCACAGTGGCGGGGTTTTCTTCGGTCAGGCGCGTAATGACGCGGGCGCGCTGCTCGTCTTCAGTGTTGGAGGAGATCTGGCTGCGCGCGCTGCTGATCTGTAGAACAACTTCTTCCTGGACGGGGCGCACCGGCGGAGTATGAGGATCGGCGGCGGCGGCTGGATGGCCGCTGGAAATTTGCGGAAGATTGGAGGAAGCCGGGAAGGCACCCATGGACGAGCCCTGCAGGGCAGCCATTTCAGAGACGGGCTGCAAAATGGGTCGCCAGGTTTCGCGGGAGGCGTTCCGGAGATTGTTGATCATGCGCAGGACAAAGAAGAGCAAAACAATCAGGATCACAGCCGCCCCCACGGCAATGCCAATTTGCGTATAAAGTTCAGTCTGCTGCTGGCTGGCCAGATCCGCGGCCAGGGCATCCGAAGCCGTGCGATCAAAGGCGTACGATTCAACCACGATCTGATCACCGCGCGTGGCATCAATCCCTGCCGCCACTTGAACAGCCGCCTTGATCGAATCAAGTTGGGCCTGATCGGTGATGTTATCAACCATGACCGAAACGGACATGCGGTTGACTTTGCCGGGGGCCGCGATCTCGTGCAGCTGCACCTGGCTGACTTCGTAATTCAAGGTTTCATCCGTATGCTGGTAATTGGCCGCACCGGTTGTGGCAGCGCTGGTCGCGACCGGAGTGGGCAGGTTGGAAGACGCGCCCGGAACGCCACCGGTCGAGCCGCTGGCATTGCTGGAAATCTCATTTACTTTTTGGGAACTGCGCAGCGCAATCGAAGTCGGTTCGTACTTGTTGGAAGTCGTTTCACGCTGGGTCCAATCCATTTCCACGGCAGCCTGCACAACCGACTTATTGGGGCCCAGGATTTTATCGAGCAGGGTCTGAACCCGTTTTTGCAGCTCAAGGGCGTACTGCTGTTCGGCGGTACGCTGATTTGTCTTGGTATTCATGGCCGGATCACCGACCGTGCCGGTGCCATCCGCCAGCATGTTGCCATCGCTATCCACCACCACCACGTTTTCAGCCTTAAGCCCTTCCACTGAACTGGCAACCAGGTGCGTGATGGCGCTGACCTGGGTGGCTTCCATGTTCTGCCCGGGCGCAATCTGGATCGTGACAGAAGCCGTAGTTGGCAGCTGGTCAGAAGAAAGCAGGGTCTTGGCGGGTGTGACCACATGCACGCGCACGGCCTTAACCACCGAGAGACTGCCGATCGTGCGCTCCAGCTCACCTTCCAGGGCGCGCTGGTAATTGACCTTTTGAGAAAACTCGGTCATGCCAAGCGTACTGCCGCTGAATAATTCATAACCGACCGTGCTGGATTTGGGCAGGCCTTCGCGGGCCATCAACAAACGGGTGGTGTAGACTTTGTCGCTGGGCACCAGGATGGTGCCATTGCTTTTGATCTGGTAGGGAATGGAATTATCGTCCATCTTCAGAACGATCTGGGCCGCATCGGCTTCACTCAAACCGGTGTAGGCAATCTCATAACTGGGAGTAGTCGCCCAACTGACCAGGACGGGAACCAGGATCAGGACGGTCAGAACCAGGGCAACGATGGTGATCTGGCGAGCTGGAGGCTGTCTTTTCCAGAAGGTGGTAAATTGGTTTCTGATGGGCACTAACATGGCTTGAATTCCTATATTGGATGGTGGAAGGTTTCAGGATTGGCGATGGAAAGGGACTTGAGCAGGCTGACTCAAACCTGCATGCGCATGACTTCGCGGTAGGCATCCACCAGCTTGTCGCGTATCCCGAGCGCCACGTTGAAGTTGATGTTGTTTTCTTCCATACCGATCATGACGGTATGCAGATCGACATTATCGCCCTGGGATAGCTGCTGCATCAGGTTATCTGAATTGACCTGGGACTGATTGAGAGAATTCAACATACTCTCAAAGCTCTTGGTGACCCCAGTTGCGCTGCCGCTGGCGGAGGGCTTTTGAGCGATGCCAATCTCAGGGATGGAGGCAATCGAGGTGGGTCGTATGGCAGGGATTTGCATGATTATCTTCCTATCTCGAGGGCTTTAAGCGCCATGCGTTTCACGGCATCAATCGTGGCCAGGTTGGCCTCATAAGAACGGGTGGCCGAAAGCATATTGGTCATTTCGACCGTGATATCCACATTTGGATAAGTGACATTTCCACTGGCATCCGCATCCGGGTTGGTCGGGTCATAGACCGTCGAGCCCGGGGTCGTATCCGTGGTGATCTGGGCCACCTTGACCCCCCCTTGCAGATTGCTGACATCCGCGCTGCGGGCCGAGATGAGCTGCGAGGTAAACGAACGCTTATCTTCCGGCGCAAAGACGACATCCTGGCGCTGGTAAGCCCCACCCTTGGCGGTGCGGGTGGTCTGAGCATTCGCAATGTTATTTGAAATCAAATCCAGGCGCAGGCGCTGCGCGGTTAAACCGGATGTTCCGACACGAAGAGATTCCCAAAAACTCATAATATGCTCCTTGACGGTTTGATAATATCAAAACCGGAGCAAATCCGCTGTAAAAGCCGTGTGAAGTTAAAATAAAAATCATGTGAAGAAAACAACAAAGCGCCATTTTCCTC
>CAZLJB010000467.1:0-3388 GCA_964559195.1 uncultured Anaerolinea sp.
ATAAGGGGTCTACTCACCGCTCTTCGGTCCGAAACCAAAACCATCCTGATTTTGCCGCATGGACGAACAAAGATTGGTGGTTTTCCCTGCAAAAAAATATTTCCCTTTCTTTTTGGGGATGTTTTCTAGCTTGGGACAATACCCTGTGAGTAGTTAAAATATAAGGGAGTATATGGATCATACTTATGCAGTCATCATGGCTGGTGGTGGCGGAACGCGCCTTTGGCCAATATCTCGTGTTGAAAAACCCAAGCAGCTCCTGCCTCTGATTGGAGAAACGACACTTTTTCAGGGAACTGTCCAACGGCTGGAGGGAATCTTCCCCCCTGAACGGATCATGGTTGTGACAGTCGCTGGTTTGGCTGCTGAAATGCAGCAGCAGGCTCCGCAGATTCCGCTGGAGAATTACCTGATTGAGCCAGCCCCGCGCGGTACTGCCTCGGTAATTGGTTTGGCTGCCATGGTGATTCAAAAGCGGGACCCGCAGGCTCTCATGGTTGTTCTGCCATCCGATCATTTCATCCGAAATCGCGATCTGTTTGAGTATCTTCTCCGCGCAGCCGTGGATGTTGCCAAAGCAGATTACCTGGTTACTCTGGGGATTACCCCCACTTTTCCTTCGACTGCTTATGGCTATATTCAGCAGGGCAGCCCGTTAGTTGGTAATTTTAAATATCCCGCCTATCAAGTAGTCCGGTTCAAGGAAAAGCCGGATGATGCCAGTGCTCAACAAATGCTTCGGTTGGGTGGCCATTCCTGGAATAGCGGTATGTTTGTCTGGTCTGTCCAGTTGATCTTGAGTGAGATTAAGCGCCAGATGCCAGAGTTGTCCGAGGCGCTTGATACAATCGCCATGGATTTCGATTCGCCGAAGGCTGAAGCAACCCTTGCCAATATTTGGCCGGAATTGAAAGTTGAAACAATTGATTACGGCGTGATGGAAAAGGCCGAAAAAGTGGCCGTTTTGCCGGCGGGTGGCCTGGGTTGGAGTGATGTGGGTTCATGGGATTCTCTTTTTGAAGTATTATTACCCGATATGAACGGAAATATCGCTGTCAATTCCCAGCACCTGGCCTTGGAAACCAACAACACCCTGATTTATGGTACGAATGGCAGTGAACGCTTGGTGGTTACAATTGGCATGAGTGGCATGGTGGTTGTTGACACCGGGGATGTTCTGCTCATTTGTAAATCAGATCAATCGCAGAAAGTGCGCGACGTGGTGGCACACCTGAAGAAACATCACCAGGTATCCTTATTGTAGGTTTAATACAAAATCTGGTTCTACTTTGACGATGTCAAATTTTCGTATATCCGTCATTGCGAGATTCGCTTATGACGCCTTCGGCGGCGTCGCAATCCCCGATTTGGCGAGAGATTGCCATGCTCGATGAAGTGCGTTTGCTCGCTGCCGGTCTGATAGGTTCGGATGTGTTGTAAAATCAGCCTTCGATCATAGTTTTTTCAAGATGGATGGCATCAAAACGAGTAAAAATAGTTGAGTTGTTGTATTTGTAGATTGGTAGATTTACCACTTCGTGTTTTGAAAGAAAATGAACGGCTTGGAATTATGGAGGTTTGATGGAAGCTTATTGTATGAAGTGTAAAGCTAAACGGGAAATGAATGAGCCCCAGGCAGCTTTTAATAAATCTGGTGCTCCAGTGTCGCGTGGCATCTGCCCGATCTGTGGCACCACGCTGTATAGAACTGGTCGAACCGAGGCTCACATAGGGTTGTCGGCACCAGTTGTTGAAAAACCGGAGCCCAAACGTTCCGGTAAATTGGTTATTGTTGAATCACCTGCCAAGGCCAAGACAGTCGGGCGCTTCCTGGGCAAGGGTTATACAGTGCGGGCCTCGATCGGGCATGTTCGGGATTTACTCCGCTCACAACTTTCGGTGGATGTCGATCACGGTTTTGTGCCCAAGTATAGAGTTCCAAATGAGAAGAAGCCGGTTGTAAAGGAACTTAAGAGTCTGGCTCGTTCCCATTCTGAAATATTCCTCGCCACCGATCCTGACCGCGAAGGCGAGGCGATTTCATGGCATCTTGCTGAAGCATTGGAAATCGACCCCAACCGAACTAACCGGGTTACCTTTCACGAGATTACCGCCCCAGCCATTAAAGAAGCTTTCAGCCATTCCCGTCCAATTGATATGAATCTGGTCAATGCCCAGCAGGCCAGACGCGTTCTGGACCGCCTGGTGGGTTATTCAATCAGTCCCATTTTATGGGAAAAAGTTCGCGGCCGGCTTTCTGCCGGTCGGGTACAGTCTGTGGCTTTGCGCCTGATTGTAGAACGGGAAGCTGAGATCAATGAGTTTATTGCCCAGGAGTATTGGACAATTTCTGCGGAATTTAAACAGCAGGGCGCCAAACCTAAATCAGCCTTTATCGCCAGGCTTGCCCGTATCGATGATAAAGATTTTGAGCTAAACGTCGAAGAAGAAGTCCTGCCGATTCTTGCGGATCTGGAAAAAGCCGCTTATGAGGTCAGCAAGGTTAAGCGTGGGGAACGTCGGCGCAAACCGGCCGCTCCATTTATCACATCTACCTTGCAGCAGGAGGCTTCACGCCGCCTGGGATTTACAGCCAAACGCACCATGGCCCTGGCACAGGGTCTTTACGAAGGCATCGACGTGGGTGATGGCGGTGCGACTGGTTTGATTACTTATATGCGTACTGATTCAACCAACATCTCAGAGATTGCCCGTGATGAAGTGCGCAAATACGTTGTCGGTCGATATGGGAATGATTATTTACCCGCCCAGGCGCCTGAGTACAAAACCCGGGCTGTCGGAGCCCAGGAAGCGCATGAGGCCATCCGCCCCACCTCCGTTTTACGTGATCCCGATAAAGTCAAACCATTTCTTGATCCTGCTATGTTCAAGCTATATCAATTGATCTGGCAGAGATTTGTTTCTTCGCAAATGGAATCGGCGGTTTACGATACCCTGACGGTTGAAATAGCCGGTCAGTCACAGCATGAATACGTCTTCCGTGCCGCTGGTTCTGTCGTAAAGTTCCCGGGCTTCCTGGTGGTCTATGAGGAGACTCGCGATGAGGATGCCAAACCTGTTGAAGGTGAAGGCGATGAAAACATCCGCATCCCGGCCGATATTGCCGAAGGTCAGCGCCAGGAGTTGTTAAGGATCATCCCTGAACAGCACTATACCCAGCCACCGCCCCGATTTTCAGAGGCATCCCTGGTGCAGGCATTGGAAGCGCATGGCATTGGCCGTCCTTCCACCTATGCGCCGATTATGTCTACCATCCAGGAACGTGGCTATGTTGTACGCGTTGATAAGCGTCTCGAACCAACCGAAACCGGCGTCCTGGTCAACGAAATGATGGTTCAATACTTCCCTGAAATCGTGGATATGAATT
>CAZLJB010000468.1:0-3384 GCA_964559195.1 uncultured Anaerolinea sp.
ACCAGCAGCGCAAAACCGTGGATCAGGACCGGCGCAAAGCGATTGTTCAGGATAAAAACAAAACCGTCCCCATCCGGCTGGAGGCTATCCTGAACAAAAATCTTGCGCGTGATTAAATCAGGCAGGTTGTTGGTCAATTTACAGCTCCCGCACCCACCTCAAAGGGATGGCTGCCAGCAGCGTGGCGAGCCCGGCCACCTGGAATACGACCGGCGAGGGGATGAAACCAGCCTGCCCGTTGATCACAATCGGTGTGCCGAAATTGGTCGAAAGCCAGCTTCCGATCAGCGGACCGGGTACCATCGTGAAGGCCACCGTGAACAGGATCACAAACCCCGCAAACTGCCCGCGTTTATCCTGTGGGAAAAGATCCTTGCTCCAGGCACCGGTCGAAATCATCCAGGCCGACATGCCCGCGAGGAACATGATCCCGGTCACGGTCAGCGGCAAAAAAGCCGTCGAAAAGGAAAACAGTACCAGCCCGGCCATCTTGATGACCAGCGCCAGCAAAGCCACCTTTTTGCGCCCCCAGCGATCGGTCAGCAAGCCGAACGGATAGGCCAGCCCGATGCCACCCACCAGGATGGCGACGAAAATCAGCAGCGAGGCCTGCAGGGTCGGCAGCTTGAGATAATGGTTCAGGTAAATGATCAGGTAAGGGAAAAAGATATTTTCGGCAATCCCATAGACTGCCATCGCCACCAACAGCAGGAACAAATTACCGTTCTCGCGCAGCGTATTCCAGTGAAAACCGCTGATGACCTGTTTCCAGTATGAGCCTTCCGGCTGCGAAGTATCCGGCTGCTCCTGGATCAAGCTGCCGCCGATCAGTCCCATGACCAGCACCAGCCCGCCGATGAAGTAGAAAAAAGTGTAATAACCCCAGGCTTCGATGATTAAGCCCGCCCCGCCGTAAACGATCAGGATCGCGATCCAGGTCATGATCTCCATCACGCCCACCACCCGGCCGCGGTTTTTGCTGTTGGTGACATCCGTGATGTAAGCATTCAGGGCAGCATCGTTAGCGGTCGAACCAAAAAAGGTCATGACGCAGTCAAACAGGATCGCCATGGCGACTGCCAACCCGAGCGGATGCAGGAAAGCCGCGGTCGGGAAAGCCATCGTAAAGACACCCCACATCAGATAACCCGCCAGGATGAGCGGCTTGCGCTTCCCCCAACGCGTGCGCAGCCGGTCGCTGAGCGCCCCCATCAGGATACTGGTCAGGGTGGCGGCGATCGCGCTAGCCGCCACCATCCAGGAGATCGGGCGCGGATCGGGTGTGATTTTGTCATACATGAAGGTATTGAAGAACTGGTTTTCGACTCCCCAGGCCAGCTGCCCGGAAAAACCGAGCAGTATCAGGGCAATCCAAATCCGGCGAGGCAGGTTGGTTTCGGTCATGGGCGGCTCCTTTTCGTGCTGAAAGTATAACATCCTGTGGATGTTTGATGTTTATCAGAGGTCAGGTGGGAAGGGCAAGAGGATTGACTGGCATTGTATAATTAAAGTAGGTGTGCCGCGGAGCAAGTGTGTTTGTATAGGCTTCTTTGGCGGGCTTTGAGGGTAGGGGCTTTTCTACCGCGGGGGGCGCGGGGGGCGCGGGGAAGGGCGTTGGGGTGGGTGTGTTTTGATGGGCTTTTGGCGGGGGCTTTGGCGGGCTTTGAGGGTAGGTGGTTTTTACCGCGGGGAGCGCGGGGAGCGCGGGGGAAAAGCTTGGGGTTGCTTTTTTGGCGGGCTTTGAGGGTAGGGGCTTTTTTCATTGGTGTATTAAATTGAGTTATTGGGAGGATTGCCAGCATGGCGGTAAACGATGGACAACTGAATAGCCTGACACTACAGATCATACAGGCTGCGATTGAAGTTCACAAAACCCTGGGTCCGGGATTGCTGGAATCGACTTATCGAATTTGTACTGCTCATGAGTTGATGTCAGCCAATATTAATGTGGAGCAGGAAGTAGTATTACCGGTAATTTATAAGGGAATTCGGTTAGAGGCCGGTTACAGGCTGGATATGGTTGTGAATGACCTGGTGATTATTGAATTTAAATCAGTAGAGTCGCTTCTCCCAATCCATGAAGCGCAGGTGATTTCGTACCTCAAATTATCTGGATTGAAAGTCGGGTTGCTGATCAATTTCAACGTCAGGATCTTGAAATCTGGTATTCGCCGCCTGGTAAACAATTTCCGGGATGAGAA
The DNA here is from genome assembly GCA_964559195.1 of uncultured Anaerolinea sp. GTDB lineage: Bacteria > Chloroflexota > Anaerolineae > Anaerolineales > Villigracilaceae > UBA5195. The sequence continues at coordinate 2,202 of CAZLJB010000468.1, forward strand.
TTTTTCTTCGTCGCGAATAAGCCTTTAACTGCTGAGAACGCCTGAGAGCGCTGAGACGGCGCGACCTTCTCTGCGTGCTGTGCGATCTGCGCGGTGTAAAAAAAACGAAAAGGGTAGCTGAACTATAGTCGGTGGATTAAATAAAACACTCCCGACTATCTCAAGACTGGCTTGAGAAGGCCAGCGGACTTTGCACTAAAATATACGAAAGAAAACCAATTGAGTGAATTATTCCCCAAACCCCCTTCGATAAAACTAAACTGAGAATTGCTGATGTTAAAGTGATCGTTTAATTTGCCAATCGTTTGGTGATACAATCGTCTTACGATTTATCCTCGATAAGGAGTTGTAAAATGGAAGCGTTGACAACCATTTCCAGCAAATACCAGATTGTGATTCCGCGTGAACTGCGACAACAGTTCAATTTAAAACCGGGGCAGAAAATCATGTTCATCCCATACCAGAAGAGCCTGCGCCTGGTGATTGTCCCATCTATTAAAGATGCGCTTGGGCTATTCAAGGATCTGAATATCGATCACCTGCGCGAAGAGGAAGACGAGGAACGCTAATGAATGTGGTTGATTCATCCGGCTGGGTGGAATATTTTAGACAGGGCAAGAATGCCGAATTTTTTACACCACCCATTCAGGATTTGGATAATTTACTCGTCCCATCGATTTGTATGTACGAGGTATTTAAACGCATTTTCCAGGAGTTGGGCGAAGAAAATGCCTTGCAAGCTGTAGGGATTATGTGTTCTGGGCGAGAAGTTGCGCTCGAGCGTAAAATTTCCATCGAGGCCGCCAAAATTTCAATTGACTTAAAACTTGCCATGGCAGACAGTATCATCCTTGCGACTGCCCGCGCTAGTGATGCGAGCTTGTGGACGCAGGACGCTCATTTCAAGGAAATCGATGGCGTGCGATATATTGAGAAAAAGCTGTAAAGGTTTGGATTTGTGGTGGGTGGATTTTATAAAACACTCCCGACTATCTCAAGACTGGCTTGAGAAGGCCACCGCACCTGGCAAGCTGGTCATGATGATGATTTTTGTCGGCCAATCCGCAGAATAATACACATGAAAGGCGAGTTTTATACACACGGACTGGCGGGAGACTGCCATACTGGTTGTGGACTAGATCGGAAGAGCACACGTCTGAACTCCAGTCACCTGAAGCTATCT
>CAZLJB010000469.1:0-3383 GCA_964559195.1 uncultured Anaerolinea sp.
AGATAGCTTCAGGTGACTGGAGTTCAGACGTGTGCTCTTCCGATCTCTTCAGTGAAGAGCGTGGTCGAATCGAGCAGGAAGGGCCCATCCAAAAAATAAGGCGAAAGCGACGCGCCCACCACAAACGCCAGAAAGAGTAAAACCACGGCCACCACTTCCGGCAGAAATGGACGCACCCGGTTGACAAACTGAAAGCGGTTGGTCAGGACAGCTGTTTCTGGTTTGCCCGAAGACATAGGATCTTGAACTTTTTGATTGGTAGGCATCCTGATTATTCTCCCGTCGCGAGGCGTCGAACTTGATGCTGCACAATCGCATCCGCGCTCACCGTTAGCAAAATCACGATCCCATACACAGCCATCTGCCAGGTTTCAGCGATGCCCAACACGGCCAGTGCTACGTTGATTGTGCCCAACAACAGGCATCCCAGAACCGTGCCAACCACGGAACCAGATCCACCAAAGACGTTGGTTCCGCCCAGCACCACCGCTGCGATCACGGTCAGCTCAAAACCAACCCCGGTCTGACCCGGGTTGATAAACCCATAACGCGAAGCGTACAGGATACCCGCCAACCCGGCCATCGCCCCGGTAATGGTATAGACAATAAAAGTGGTGCTGTTGACCGGAATACCGCGCAAGCGGGCGGCTTCAGGATTGCTGCCTAGTGCGTAAACGTTCCGCCCAGTTTTTGTGTAATGTAGAAACAGATACATCAAGACTGCTACGGATAGGGCGATCACCACCACCCATGGAACCAGTTGCGAATCGAACGGTCCGCGCTGTGACAGGCGCACCAGGTCTTTTGGAATGTAATTTGGATCGATCTGGCGGCCTTGACTGACAATGAATACAAAACCACGGTAGGCACTCAAAGTACCCAGGGTTGTAATGACGGGTGGGATTTTTACCCAGGCGATCAGGATGCCGTTGATCGCGCCCAGCACTGCGCCAATCAGAATTCCCAGCAGCGTGCCGACATAAATGTTAAAGCCCGGATGATCTCTAAAAATCATTCCGACCACAATGCCCGCAAACCCGAGCGTTGACCCGACCGAGACATCTATACCCCGGATGATGATCACCATCATTTGGCCCATCGCCACCACGGTCAACAGCGGCACCCATAACAGGACGCTGCGCATACTGAAGGCGGTGAAAAAACGCGGCTCAATGGCGGTCACAACCGCAATAATGATCACCAGCAGGATGACGGTTGCGGCTTCGCGCATGCGTGCCAGGCGCAATACCAGCGCATTGTTTGGCTGTCCTCTTCGAACATTGGGAATGCTTGTCATGACAGATCCTTTAACGGCTGGGATGTCGAGGCACCTTCTTCAAGGATCTGGCCAGTAGCCGCGGCGATAATGCGCTCTTGTGTCGCATCGGCCTTTTCCATTTCGGCAACAATGCGCCCTTCGCGCATTACCATAATGCGGTCACTCATCGCCAGGATCTCCGGCAATTCGGATGAGATCATCAGGATCGCCAGCCCTTGCGCGGCCAACTCACCCATCAGGTGATGCACTTCGGCTTTCGCACCAATATCGATACCGCGGGTGGGTTCATCAAGGATCAATACCTTCGGCATGGTCAACAGCCATTTTGAAAGGACCACCTTTTGCTGGTTCCCGCCCGACAATTCGCGAACAGCCTGGCCCACATGCCTGAGCACGATGCGTAATTTCTGCACATATTCCTGGGATACTGTTTTCTCTTCGGTATTTTTCAGCCAGCCGCGCGGGGAGAGCCGTTCCAGGATCGAGAGGGTCATATTCTGCGAGATAGACATCGACATCAACAGACCATGATGCTGGCGATCCTCTGGCACATAAACCAGACCCTGGCTCATGGCATCGCGTGGCGATTTAATCTTGACAGGTTTACCATCCACCCAGATCTCACCGGAATCCGTATCCAGCATGCCGAACAAGGCGCGCCCGACATCGGTACGCCCGGCTCCAACCAGGCCAGCCAGCCCCACAATTTCACCAACACGAACCTGCAGTGAAATATCTGCAAATTTCTTCGTCCGGGAAAGCTGCCTGACTTCCAACATTGGCTTACCATAGTTGGTTCCGGCCTGCTTTTCGAACAAGGCACTCAGCGGGCGGCCCACCATCAGGCGAATGATCTCATCCACAGTGGTTGCGCTGGTTTCGCGTTCGCCAATCAGTTCGCCATCGCGTAATACCGAAATTCGATCACAAATATCGAAGACTTCTTCCAGGCGATGACTGATGAAAACAATCGCCACACCCTGATCACGCAAACGGCGCATATTGGATAAAAGGTGCGCCACTTCGCTGGGTGTCAATGAAGCAGTCGGCTCATCCATCAACACCACCTTGACCGACTGGGATAGTGCGGCTGCCATTTCAATCATCTGCTGATCGGCAATCGACATGCCCCGCACTTTGGCGTGCGGATCAATCTGCACACCCAGCGATGTCAACAACTGCTGGGCATTTTTGTACATCGTGCTCCAATCCACCGCCCTGCCTTTCATGGGTTGGCGTCCGGCGAATATATTCTCAGCCACATCCAGATCCGGGAAGGTCAGCGGCTCCTGATGAATCAATGCGATGCCCAAATTACCAGCCGCGTGCGGACTGGGAATGTGGACTACCTGACCTTGATACTGGATTTCGCCGGCGGTCGGTTGGTGCACACCCGCGATGATTTTGGCCAGGGTGGACTTGCCTGCGCCGTTTTCACCGACCAGGCCATGCACCTCACCCGGGCGCAAACTCAGGCTTACCCCTTTCAGGACATCCACACCTGCAAAGGCCATATGCAGATTATTCGTGATCAGAATTGGTTCTTGTCCGGTCATGGGTAAATTGGAACTCCTCTCAACAATGCCTGTCAAAGACAATCAACCCAGCCGGTAAAAGCTGGCTGCATTATCGTGAAATAACTTATGGAGTTCGGCTTCCGAACTTCCAGCCACGGCCCATAAAAGCGCATCCACCCAGCGCGGATAAACAGAAGCCTGGAGAACCACCGGCCAATCCCCACCGAACATTACCCGTCCAAAGCCAAAACAGTCGAGTACATGCGCGATATACGGTTTGAGATCTTCCATTGTCCAGTTCATCATATCGGCCTCGACCACCAGCCCAGACATCTTGCACGATACGTTCGGGAAAGCAGCCAGGCTACGCAGGTTCTCTTTCCAGGGTTCGAACAGATGATTCTTGATATCCGGCTTGCCAATATGATCCAGGATAAACTGCACATCCGGACATTGTTTTACCATCTTGATCGTGTTCGCCATCTGTCCATGTGAGATGCAAATTTCAAAATGCAGGTCGTAATCAGGCAGCAACTGTACCCCCCTGACAAAATCGGGACGCAGGCAAAATTCCTGATCCGGTTCGA
>CAZLJB010000470.1:0-3375 GCA_964559195.1 uncultured Anaerolinea sp.
GAATTGGCTGGCCTCCGCGCAAGATGGGTCGCACCCACTCACCAACGTCCACCAGAGTTTCAGAAGTAAGATTCGCACCACTCAGCGTACAAACAGCTGCCATGCTGCCTCGGGTGCAAATATCAGCAACCATCAACTGCCCGGATAGCTCTCGCATGCCCGGCAGCCATAAAAATCTTCCATCATTGCCGGCCCGGTGCAACCCAACCCCGGCCAGCGAACCAATAATTCCGCCATGGGTACCCGTCAGGCCCTGGAGACGTAAGCCTTGATCGGCTGCGATTTTGGCAGCTTCGGCCTGGGTCAGCACAATCTGTTTGGCACGCAGCCCAAAATCGCAGACCTGTGCGGGGATTGAATCCCATTTTGCCAGGCACAACCCGGCATCCGAGCCTGGTGCACTTTCCGCCAGTAAAAACTCACAACAAGCCTGCCAAATTTCAGTTTCTTTTTCTGGGCTTGCATCCACATGCAGGCAGGCTGAACTATTGTGCGAAGTGTAGGGGATTTCAGGCGAAACCAATAACTGGTGCCGGGTGATTCCCAGCGGTTTTACCAAAGCATTTTGGGCAAGCAAATCCGCCATCTGGCGGGCGCGATGACCAGTACCCCGGCTTTCCAAATTATCAGTATCATCAATCCCGATCAAATAACGGGTCATTTAACTTTAATCTCGCTGACATCCTTGGTCCAGCCTGGTTTTGGTACATAACTACTGGCTAATTTGACCGTGCCATGATTATTGAAATCCAAAATGGTATTGTCATCCACCTGGGCTTTGGTCAATGTAACCGGGCTGGAGCTGCCATTCAAACTGACCTCTGTGAAATCGGTGATGCCAGCGGCTTTTAATACATCGCTGAGTTTGGGGCCTTCCTCCACCTTGCCTTCAACGGTAAGCGTGGCCAGGGGTAATTTTTTCAGATCATCCCAGGTAAAACCAACCTGCGATCCATCCGGTTTTATGATTTGGAACAGGGAGGTTGAAGCCGGGGTAGGTTGAAGCGCCTGGGGTGTTTTAGGAGCGGCTGGCAGCGCATCTGGCGCAGGTGTCTGGGTACTGCTGCAAGCAGACAGTATTAAAACAAGTGCGAAAAAGGGAATTACCAGGCGTTTCACGCTCAGTCAACTCCAACCATAATATTGGAAGCCTTGATGACGGCATAAGCCTGTTCGCCTTCTTTAAGACCAAGGCTTTCAACCGAAGCGTTGGTAATGATGGAGACCAACTGGGTACCACCGGGTAGTTCAATGATGATTTCTGCATTGACGGCGCCTTTGACAATTTTGACAACCTTACCTTTGAGAATGTTGCGGGCACTGAGTTTCATGACTGCTCCTATAATAAGATTTGTTCTCCGCTGTGGGCGGAGTTGTAACCGGTCAGCAGATTTAGCCCTTTGCGGAATGAGGCTGTTTGCAAATAATCAATCAGTGGGGCAACCAGGCGGGTCTGTTCATCCGGGAAAATCAGATCATACCGCTCTTCGAAAAGTGGAATGAAATCCAACCGGGCTTCCCAGGCTGCGGCCTGGGTCCCGATGGCCGCATCGGCAGCGCCAGATTGGACAACCTGGGCAGAATCGCTATGTGTACTGACATATTTCTGATATCCACAGATCGAGCCCGATGGCAGATTTATGCTTTTGAGTTCTTTTTCCAACCAAAGCCGTGTCCCAGAACCGGGATTACGATTGATAAAGGTGATGTCCTGACGGGCGAGATCAGCCAGGGTTTTAATGCCCTTTGGGTTGCCAGGGGCAGTGATCAGACCCTGGGTGCGATAAGCCAGTGTAACCAACTCCACCCGGCGATCCGGAAACAAGTGACGCACAAAAGGAGTATTGTATTCACCATCACGGTCGAGCAAATGCGCCCCAGCCACATGACACAGACCCTGGCGCAGGTTGACCAGACCATCCAATGAACCGACTGGCAAGGTTAAAATAGAGACATGCTTGGTAAGCCGGCTGGCAATCTGCTCAATGGCGGTATCATGACTGCCAGAAAAAATTATGACCGGTTTACTTGTCTTTGGAAGGATAATTTCCTGTAATAGCAAGGCTGAAGCCGCAGATTTATAAAATTTTTCAGTAACACCCGCTGTCATACGGATTTCGCTGATCTGGATCAAGCCGGCAGTTTCGAGAATTTTGACATGGTGACGCACCCAGGCGGGCGATTCTCCCAGGACGTCGCCAAGCTGTGTCAGCGTGGCTGCTTCGGCCATCAACAGGCGTAAGACGCTCATTCGATTTGAATTAGCCAGCACCTTGAGTTGATCAAAACCATGCAGAAGTTTAATTTTGTCCATAGAATAGGCCGTTAAGTTTATCCTTAACGGCAATTATACTGTAGATTATTTTTTAGATCAGAATTAATAGGAGATTATTGGTAATTGCTCTACCTGCTTATATTTCTTTTTCCCCCCACCCAAACCATATTATTCTCTTCCCTGTTTCCCCAAACGCCAATCAAGGGCGGTGTAACGCCGAGTCACATGATAATTGCGGACGGCAATACTGATGGCATTCCGACTGCCTGCCAAAACGCACAGGCTGCGGGCACGGGTGATGGCGGTATACAACAAATTGCGCTGCAGCATCATGTAATGCTGGGTCACAATCGGTAAGACCACCACCGGGAATTCCGAGCCCTGGGCCTTGTGAACCGAAATGACATAAGCCAGGGAAAGCTGGTCGACTTCGCTCCAATCATAAAGTACCGTTTTCCCTTCAAAATCAACCCCAAGGCTATGTTCAACCGGGTCCATGTCACGAATAAAACCGATATCACCGTTATAAACATCCTTGTCATAATTATTGTGGGTCTGCATCAGCTTGTCACCCACTCGGAAAGTGATCCCGAACAACCTACGTTCAGATTTACCGGAGGCAGGCGGATTTAGTTTCTCTTGCAGGCGCTCATTCAGCGCACTGACTCCGGCCAGGCCGCGATAAACAGGCGAGAGCACCTGAATATCATGAACAGCATCAAAACCGAATTTTTGCGGGATCTTTTCTGATACCAGCTGTACTACCCAATCTGAGGCCGCTGCAGCATCTTCCGCGGGGAAAAGAAAGAAATCTCGGCTGTCTTTTGAAAACTCAGGTAATTTTCCCTGGTTGATACGGTGCGCATTTGTGATGATCTCTGAACCAGCGGCCTGGCGAAAAATGATGACAAGCCGGGTAACCGGCACCAGCCCACTTGTAATCATATTGCGCAGGACGTCGCCTGCGCCCACCGAAGGCAATTGATCCGTATCGCCGACAAATAAAATGTGTGTACCAGGGCGCAAAGCCTTGAGCAGGTGATTAGTAAGGAGCAAATCCAACATAGAGGCTTCGTCCACGACCAGGAAATCCACATCCA
>CAZLJB010000471.1:0-3366 GCA_964559195.1 uncultured Anaerolinea sp.
TCGATCATGAGTTTATTCCACTCACCACAGATCAATGCTCTTGCAAAAAATAAATATGCGCGCAATGGTTTACTCATTCTAAGTGCCCTTGTCATGATCATTCTGCCCCGCACCTGGGGCGGTTATTGGAATTATGTCTTTGGGACGGTAGGAATTTATATCATCCTGGGCCTGGGGCTTAACATCATCACTGGTTGGGCCGGGCAGTTAGTGATTGGCTATGTGGCCTTTTTTGCAATTGGTGCCTACACATTTGGACTGCTTACTGCCCCCTCCCCACACCATCTTGAATGGAATTTCTGGGTTGCACTGAGTTTGGGCGTTATTGCGGCAGGAATTTCTGGACTACTAGTCGGCTTACCCATCTTAAATCTACGTGGTGACTACCTGGCTATCGTTACCCTGGGATTCGCTGAAATTATCCGGATCCTATTAAAGAGCGATTTAATGACGCCCTTCACAGGAGGACCACGCGGCCTACAAAACATCAGTGGGCCGACCTTATTTGGGAGAGCCTTCAGCTCAGATATTGATTTTATGTACCTGATCATCATCGCTGTGTTAGTTGTAAGTTTTCTGGCCTATCGCTTACAAAATTCCCGCCCAGGCCGCGCCTGGATGGCAATCAATCTGGATGAAACAGTAGCCCGCGCCACAGGTGTCAATGCTTTCGCTTCAAAACTATTAGCCCTGACACTAAGTGCCGCAGTCGCAGGTTTAGCCGGGGCCCTTTTTGCCTCACGAAACCAATACACTGGGCCAGATGATCATGCCCTGATGGTAGCGATCAATGTGCTATGTTTGGTCATCGTGGGTGGAATTGGTAATATTCCAGGCATATTCTTAGGTGCATTTGCGCTAAAGGGATTGCCAGAAGTGCTACGAGAAATCGAAAATTACCGCATGCTGGTCTTCGGTATTTTGCTGATAATTATGATGCGCATCAGACCAGAAGGTTTCTTGCCGGCCAAACGTCCTTCTCTGGAATTTGACCATCCCAAACCCGGTTCCTCGCCCCTGGCGTCCACCCCAGCAGATGCAACACATCAGCCAGGCAAGGAAATATAATCATGCCAGCCTGTATAGAAACTCTAAAAGTAACAAAAATATTCGGCGGTCTAACTGCTGTAAATGAAGTTGATCTAGTTGTGCCAGAAAAGGTAATTGCCAGCATCATTGGCCCAAATGGCGCTGGAAAAACCACTTTGTTCAACTGTATTTCAGGATATTACAAACCTGAACATGGGCAAATCCATTTTTATGGAAAGCCCATTCAGGGAGAACAAACCTACACTATCGCAGCGCTGGGAATTGCCCGAACCTACCAGAATATTCGACTGTTTGGAGAAATGACCGCGATTGAAAATATTATCGTCGGTCAATATCCACATCTCAAAGCCGGTTGGATCGATGCCATCCTTTCTACGCGCCTCGATCGGAATGAAAAAAAACTTTCTATCGAAGAAGGACGTCGATTATTGAATTATGTTGGACTGGAGGGCTTGGGAGACCATCTTGCACGCAATTTGCCCTACGGCGCTCAACGCAGACTTGAAATTGCCCGTGCACTGGCAAATAAGCCACAATTATTATTACTGGATGAACCAACCGCAGGTATGAACCCTCAGGAAACCGACAAAATGACCCATTTTATCCGCAGTCTGCGTGATGATTTGGGTATCACGATTCTCTTGATCGAACACGATATGCGCGTTGTTATGGATATATCAGACCAGATCACCGTCCTGGATTATGGAACCAAGATCGCAGAAGGCAAACCCGAAGAAATTCAGTCCAACCAGAGGGTCATCGAAGCCTATCTTGGGCCGGGTGGATCCTCGCTAACCCAAAAATACCAATTACGGAAGAAACAGCGACATGATGCTAAAAATTGAAAATCTCCAGGTCTACTACGGTGCAATTCATGCGATTCAAGGCATCAATTTCTCGCTTGAAAAAGGAGAAATTGTGGCCCTGATTGGCGCAAATGGGGCAGGCAAATCAACAACTCTTAACACAATTTCCGGAATTTTAAGACCGCGTGAAGGAAAAGTACTGTTTCAAGGTCAGGAAATTCAACAGGTGGCACCACAGGAAATTGTCCGCACTGGTGTGATCCAGGTACCAGAAGGCCGAAAAATATTTAGCCGAATGATGGTCTGGGAAAATCTGGAAATGGGGGCTTACACCCAAACTGATCGAGCAGTAATCAACCGGGATATCGAAGAAGCTTTTGAAAGGTTCCCACGGCTGAAAGAACGCAGGAACCAGATCAGTGGCACCCTTTCAGGAGGCGAGCAACAGATGCTGGCCATTGCGCGCGGTTTGATGGCACACCCGACCTTGCTTTTATTGGATGAGCCATCCATGGGTCTTTCACCCATATTGGTGGAACAGATATTTGATATCATACAGGACATAAACGAGCAGGGAACCAGCATTCTTTTGGTTGAACAGAATGCCCAAATGGCCCTGGCAATTGCAGATCGGGCCTACGTTCTAGAAACTGGGAAAATCGTTATGGAAGGTACCGGAGACCATCTGCTAGAGGATGCAAGTGTGATTGAAGCCTATTTAGGTGGACATTAGTGATTATTGGTTTCAAATCTCACCATTTCTAGAATATTGAATTACCTGACAATCCAGCTTGGTTATCTTTTAAATCACATGAAGAACAGAAAAGGCGGTTATCAGTATTAGATTTTATGATAATAACCGGTATTTAGAATAACCAATTTTTAAAAAAGTCAAAATTAGCTTCTTTAACACTTGACCTTTTCGGCAAATGACTGTAAGATTTTTGTCTAATTCAGTATGTGAAAATTGGATGTTGTGAAGGAATTCACCATCGACCACTCACATGCGAATATCAAATCCGTTCCGCTTTTCCTTAAGGAGGAAGAATATGTTGAAACGTTTATTCGGAATTGCTGCAGTATTGATCGTCGCCAGCATGCTGCTGGCGGCCTGCGGTGGTGCTGCTGCACCTGCCGCAGTCAAGACCCTCAAGATTGTCGGAAGTGAACCCATGACCGGTTCATCTCTGACCCAGACGCAGACCATCGTCAACGCTGGTAACCTGCGCATTGAACAGGCCAAGGGTGTTGCTTGCGGTGGTAAGTATAAACTGGTCTACGAAGCCTGGGACGATGCATCTGCCGCTCTCGGCAAATGGGATCCTGCGGTCGAGACTGAAAACGCCAACAAAGCCGCCGCTGATAAGTCAATTATTGCTTACCTCGGTACTTTCAACTCGGGCGCTGCCAAACTCTCCATCCCGATTTTGAACCAGGCTGGCCCGCTGGTCATGATCTCCCCCGCCAAGATCGGAAGAGCGTCGTGTAGGGAAAGAGTGTTCAGGGCCGG
>CAZLJB010000472.1:0-3356 GCA_964559195.1 uncultured Anaerolinea sp.
GCTTGCTGGTGTGGCGCAGTTGGTTTTAAAATCGGGTCTGTTGACCTTTTGACAAGCGAAACCGAGGCAATTATTCACGAAGTCAGTAATTGTCCTGAATGTTCGAATGTTTCGAAGCAATAACCCAAGCATCGCATTTCAAGTATGGAGTTGAATTATGAGCAAACCACATGCAATTATCGTGGGAGCAGGCTTTACCGGCACGGCTACTGCCCACGACCTGGCGCTGCGAGGCTTTGACGTCACAGTGATTGACCGCGGCGATATTTGCAATGGAACATCCGGGCGAACCCATGGCCTGTTACATTGCGGCGGTCGATATGCCGTCAAAGACCAGGAATCAGCTATCGAATGCATTGAAGAAAATATCCTTCTGCGAAAAATTGCGCCGATGGTCATTGAACCAAACGGCGGCATGTTCATCGCCCTGGATGAAAGCGATCTGCAATACCGGGATGATTTCATCGCGGGCTGCCAGGCCTGCCATATCCAGATTGACGAGATCACACCCAGCCAGGCCCTGGCACTTGAACCAAACATCAACCCCAAATTATTAACCGCCTTTCTGGTTCCGGATGGGACCTTCGACCCATTACGGCTGGCACTCTCGTTTGCAGCCTCCGCCAAGGGGAACGGTGCGCGGTTCCGCACCTTTACAGAAGCCAAATCACTGATACTGGATGGAAAAGGGGCGGTGTTGGGTGTTAATGTATTAGATCGAGCCAACAACCAGAAATACGAACTGCGTGGTGACGTGGTGGTCAACGCCACAGGTGCTTGGGCCGGAGAAATTGCTGAAATGGCCGGCAGCATCGTGCCGGTTAAGCCTACCCCGGGCGTGATGGTGGCCTACGAACCGCGCCTCGTCCAGCGCGCTATCAATCGGCTGAACAAGCCGGGTGACGGAGATATTGTGCTGCCTCAGCGCCGCATGGTAGTGGTAGGAACGACTTCATTCGAAATCAGCGACCTGGACTATGTGCCTGTGCTTGAAGAGCATGTCAAAATCATGCTTGAGCGTGGCAGCGAACTGATCCCAGGAATAAAGAATGCCAAGATGCGCGGTAAGTATATGGCTACACGCCCGTTAATTGGCGGCGGTATGGGCCGTAGTTCAGCGCGTACCTTCAAATGTTACGACCACAAGGAGACCGATAACGTGGATGGCCTGGTCACGATCACGGGTGGTAAAGCCACCACGCTGCGCGCCATGGCCGAAAAAACCGCGGATGTCGTCTGCGAGAAGCTTGCTGTAAACTCCCTCTGCGCCACAAAAGAAGTGCCGCTCCTTTCTTATCGTCAATATTACGTACTTCCCAACTAAGGAGTCGTCATGAGCGAAAAATGGAACATCACCCTCAAGGTTTCACGTCAAAAAGCCGGTGAGACACCCCACTTTGACGAGTATAAAATGGAAGTCGACCCGGATGAGTATGTGTTGGATGCTGTCGAACGGGTCTGGGCTTTTATGGATCGCTCGCTGTGTTACAGGCATGCCTGTCATCACTCCACCTGTGGCGCTTGCGGCATGCGGGTTAATGATGTTGAAAAACTGACCTGCATCACTTTCATCAAAGATGTCACAAAGAACGGTGGCACGCTCAAAGTAGAACCACTGCGTAATTTTCCAGTTGTCAGTGACCTGGCTGTCGATATGGGATTACTATACAGCCGCCTTGAAAAAGTGGGCGCCCGTTCAGTCTTGCCAGCCCCTGAAGCAGAAATTGAAAAGGCCGCCTCCCAATGGCAGGCGGCCGACCAACAGTACATTCGCCTGGCAGACTGCCTGGAATGCGGGTTGTGCATCAGCGCCTGTCCATCCGCATCCACATCCAGTGAATACCTCGGACCTGCTGTTTTAGCGGGTGCCCAGACCAATGGTCTGAAGCGCAACCCTGAACTGCTCGAGATCGTCGATTCCGAAGATGGTGTTTGGCGCTGCCACAGTGCCTTTGAATGCACGGCTGTTTGCCCTTCTTTCGTTGATCCTGCACGGCGCATCATGAATTTGCGCTCCCAAATTATAAAAGAACGCTTTGGCAATTTGTTCCGCAAAGCCTGAGTTGAGGAAATGAACTATGGACAACAAAAACAACCAACCCACGCCGGGAAAATTTTGGACCTGGTTTAATCCGATCGGTCGCCAGACCGGCGGTTTGGCCTTTATCCTGAATCGGGTCACGGCCCTTGGTCTGCTATTCTATCTTTCGGTGCACCTGATTGTCCTTGGACAGCTCGCCAAAGGTCCCGCTGGTTACAATGGTTTTGTAGCCTTGATGCGTAATCCCATCTCCATTTTCGGGGAGCTTCTGGTGGTGGCAGCTGGGATCATCCATGGATTAAATGGTATCCGCATCCTGCTGACCACCTTCGGGGTCGGTGTAACCCGCCAAAAGCAGCTTTTCTATGCGCTAATGGCCATTGCCCTGATCATCATCCTGGTCTTTGGGCTGCGCATGTTTATAGCGGCCTGAAAGAGAGCAATAAAATGACAGATACTTCTTCTTCCAAATCAATTTCAGCTCCCAGATCTGGTGAAAACACCTGGTTGTGGTTGGTTAAGATCATCACCGGGCCGCTGCTGCTGGTTATTCTCGCAATCCACCTGACGGTCAATCACTTTTTAGGTCAAACTGGCTTGCTATCCTATGCCGATATCGTGGCTTATTATCGAAACCCAATCATACCTGCCATGGAAATCTTGTTTTTGGCAACGGTCGTCACCCATTCTTTAAGCGGGCTGCGGGGCATCATCCTGGATTTAAAACCAACCCGCAATATTTTACGCTTGATAGATTGGGTACTTGTTATACTTGGTGTTTCAGCCGTTGTTTATGGCACATGGTTGGCACTGACCATCGCTTCCAGCGGAGTATAACCCAATGGTCGGGCTTGTGATCGTCTCTCATAGTCGCGAACTGGCAAATGCCCTCTATAAACTTGTAAAACAAGTCGCATCTCCTGATATTCCCATGACGTTCGCAGCCGGAGTTGGCGATGATCGCCAGGATTTTGGCACAGACGCCGTTGAAATTTCTGAAGCCATTCAGTCAGTCTACTCACCCGATGGCGTGGTAGTTATGATGGATCTGGGCAGCGCCGTTCTAAGCGCCCAGATGGCCCTGGACTTTCTCGACCCGGAAATGGCCGCCAGGGTTCGTTTTTGCCCTGCGCCATTGGTAGAAGGCTGTATTTCAGCTGCAGTGCAGATCAGCCTGGGTAGTGATGTCGATACGATCTGCCGCGAAGCATTACAGGCCCTGCTTCCCAAGCAGGAACAAATAGGCGATTCTCCCGGCAGCGAACCATCACAACCAGCCACCCAACCCATCAGTAATTTGGGGGGGCAAGATATC
>CAZLJB010000473.1:0-3356 GCA_964559195.1 uncultured Anaerolinea sp.
CGATCGCATCACACAGCACCATCTCGTAATGACCATCCGCAAAGGTCGGGAAATCCGGTTTCTGGCTGGGTTCGCCCGCGAAAATATAGCGATAAACCTTCTTATACAACTGTTTGAAAGTATCCGGGAAACCCTCGGCGTGCCCACCGGGATAAGAGGCCGTGTCACGCGCTTCGACCGACAGCAGCGCTGGATCCTTGATCAAGACCTGGTTGGGTGCGCTGCGCTGCCCGGTCCACAGTTCATTCGGGCGCTCGCCGTCCCAAGACAGGGATGACTTCGAACCGTTGATTTCAAAGAACAAGCGGTTCTTGCGCCCCGCGCAAATCTGCGCCACCGTCACCACCCCGCGCACCCCATTTTCATAATGCAGCATAATGGTGGCGTAATCTTCCGTGCTGATCGGCGTGTCTATGTAATCCGAGGGCTGCAGCAGCTTGCCGGTAAAGGTCTCCACCGGGCGGGCAGGCTTCTTGCGAGTCTTGTGGAAGGTGGCAAAGTCGGCAAAGACTTCCTCCACCCGCAGACCGGTCACAAATGTCATCAGATCCAACCAGTGCGAGCCAATATCACCCACCGCCCGCAAGCTGCCGCCCTGACCCGGTTCCAGGCGCCAGTTCCAATCCGTTTCATACAACAGCCAATCCTGCAAATAAGAACCTTGCAGGATGAACAAATCGCCAATTTCGCCGCTCTGCACCAGGCTGCGCGCCTGCTGCACCATCGGATACATGCGGATGTTGAAGTTGATGGCATTCACCAGCTTCTTCTCCGCCGCCAGCTTGACCAATTCCGCGGATTCGATCGAATTCATGGCCAGCGGCTTTTCGCAAACCACATGTTTACCAGCCAACAGCGCGGCCTTGGCATACGGGTGATGCAGCACATTTGGCGTGGCCAGGTGCACCACATCGATCCGTGGATCGGCCAGCATGGCTTCAAAAGAGGCGTAGGCCTGCGGGATGCCCAGTTCGGCCGCCTTGATCAAGGCGTTTTCGGGGGTATCCTCCGCCAATCCCAAGACCTGTATGCCATTCCGGCGCAATCCTTCCACATGCGCCGGTCCAATGAAACCTGTTCCGACGATCCCAACCCCAATATTCTGCTTGTTTAGTTGTTTGCTCATCATCATCTCTTCCTGTCTGTTCTTCAAGAGCTGAAACACCCGCCTGCCTCAAAATAGGCCTGTTCAAAGCCGTATTTCAGGTTCCCGGATGTGAATCAAAACTAATATGTGCCGCCCAATTTGGCATCCCCGCTGGCGGACATGCCTTCCTTTTGGCGCTTCTCAAACTCGTCCATGATCGCTGCGGTGGCTGTCGCGCCGCAGCGCGTCACCCCGGCATCGATCACCGCCAGCAGCGCATCCAGCGTCCGCACTCCGCCCGCCGCTTTGACCTGCACCTTTTCGCTGACATTGGCGCGCATCAACCGTAAATCTTCCAGGGTCGCACCGCTCGGAGCAAACCCGGTCGAGGTCTTGACCCAATCAGCCCCAGCTGCTTCGCTCAGCTTGCAGGCCTCGATTTTCTGTTCGTCATTCAGATAAGCATTCTCGAAAATCACCTTGACTTTCACCCCGCGGGCGTGCGCAGCCTGGCAAATCGCCTGGATGTCAGCCTGCACAGCCTGCGTCTGTCCCGAGCGCAGCTGTCCGATGTTGAGCACCATATCCAGCTCCCTGGCGCCCTGATCCATGGCGGCCTGGGCTTCGGCCAGTTTGGTGGCGGTCAGATTACTGCCATGTGGGAAACCCACCACGGTGCTGACGATCACATTCGTGCCCTGCAAATGTTCTGCGGCAAGTTTGACATGGCAGGGTTTGACACATACAGTGGCAGTCTCATATTTGGCGGCCAGCTTGCAGCCATCCATCACTTCCTGTTCGGTCAGCTCAGGACGCAGCAGCGAGTGGTCAATCACCTTGGCAAGCTGTGAGTAGGTTATGGTTTTACTGGAGAGCATATCGTTTCCTTTGAATTGGTTTGCCAGGCCATCCGGGCTGGCTCAAAACAACCAGCCGCCGGGTAGGCCTGGAGAATATTATTTTTTCCACAAATCGATGGGTTTTTTTACAACAGGTGGCGTATACGGCCATTCAATTTTACGCCCTTCGCCGGCGGATTGGTAGGCTGCGTACATGATTTTCAAGACTTCGCGCCCATCCTGACCGGTTTCTATGCAGGTTTCCTTGCCCAACACGCAGTTGGTAAAGTGCTGCATTTCCTGTGGGAAGCCGTAATTCCAGATCTCTTCAAACATGGTGAAAGTATAACCCTGGGTCGTCCCGGATTTCTCAACCGCATAGCCATAACCATCCTCGCTGTAGGTCAGCAGCGAGCTGCCGCGCAGCAAATCGGCCCGCGTGTGACCGCGCTTGCCATAGACCTCGCAGCGGTCATCCACGCCGCCGCCCTTGGCCCAACTGTTTTCAATCATGGCCAGTTTATCGCCTTCATACTCGATGATGGCGTAAGAGTGGTCCTCACCCAGGGTTTTGGCCTGGTGCACATAGGTACCCATAAAGGCGGTCACACTCTTGACCTTCGGTTTGCCCAGCACCCAGCGCGTGTACTCGATGGAATGGCAACCCATATCCAGCATCACGCCCCCGCCCGAACGGTTAACATCCCAGAACCAGGGCGCATGCGGGCCAGGGTGTTCTTCGGACTGTTTTGCCAGGAATGGTTCGCCCACCGCCCCTTCCTCGATCAACTTTTTGACCCGCACATACTTTGGCGCAAACAGCAGTTCCTCGGCGTACATCAACAACACACCCGCCTTCTGACAGGCTTCCAGCATCTGGTCGGCTTCTTCGAGCGTCACGCACAAAGGTTTTTCGATGATGACGTGCTTGCCAGCTTTGGCTGCCTCCAAAACGACCTGGCAGTGCAGGTCATTTGGAATGCAAATATCCACCACATCAATATCCTTGTTTTGCAGCAGCTCGCGATAATCGCTGTACGCGCTGGGGATCTCATGCTGTTCTGCAAAGCTGGCTGCATGCTGCGGGCTGGCCACCGCCACCAGCTCGGCCTCCCGCACCCAACCCTTGAAAGCTGCGTGGTGAATATCACCCACAAAACCGGTTCCTACCAGGCCCACTTTGATTGTTCTGGACATGCGAAACTCCTTCTAATTTGATTGTTTGTATCCGGGCTGACTAAAATCCTTCCAGCGGCTGAACCAGCCGTCTGTTCTAATTTATTGGAGGTACATCATTGCGAGCTGTCATTGCGACATCGTCCAGAATAACTTACTGGAGGCGCCCTTTACCGCAGCCGGCGAGGGAGAATACAAGGATGGGACGATAGCCAGGTGACAGTCACCTTAAAGGTGACTGTCACCTGCACTTA
>CAZLJB010000474.1:0-3345 GCA_964559195.1 uncultured Anaerolinea sp.
TCCAGTATATTGAAACCACCGATTCCAAGGACTATGCCAAGAATATCGCCACCTTTGGCGATGCCGGTTACAAAATGATCGTGACCGTTGGTTTCAACCTGACTGAACCAACCTATGCAGCTGCCAAGCTGTACCCGAATGCCAAATTCGTGGGCGTGGATCAATTCCTTTTCAAGGATGATAAGCACCCGGATTGGCCGCTTGCCAACCTGGTCGGCCTGGTCTACAACGAAGATCAATCCGGCTTCTTAGTCGGCGCCCTGGCTGCGATGATGTCAAAGGCTCACAAGATCGGTGGCGTTTTCGGTACCGACGCTGTCCCGCCCGTCTGGCGCTATGGTGAAGGTTACCGTGCCGGTGCAGCTTATGAAGATGCCAAAATGGGCACCAAGACCGAAGTCACCAATGTTTATCACAGCGATGTTGGTTTCGACAAGACTTTCTCTGATCCGACCTGGGGCGCCGATACGGCCAACTCCATGATCGACAAGGGCGCCGATGTAATCTTCGGCGGCGGCGGAAAGACCGGTAATGGCGCAGTTGTAGCCACCGCTCAGCGCAAAGTTCTGGCCATCGGCGTGGATACCGACCAGTACGGTACCTTACCCGAAGCGGCTGCTTACCTGCTGACCAGCGCCATGAAACCGATCCCCCAGCCTCTGGGCGACCTGGTTAAAATGGCGAAAGATGGTAAATTCCCGGCCACCGGCCTTTATTTCGGTGCTGCAGGTTATGCCGCTTACCACGATGTCGCCAGCCAGGTTCCTGCGAATGTTGATGCTGAAATGCAAGCACTGTCCAAGGGTCTGACCGACGGCTCGATCAAGACCAATGTTGCTCCAGTCAAGCCAGCCAACTAAACACCTTATCTGAATGTTCTCAGAAAGGGGAAAGAGGAAAAACCTCTTTCCCCTTTCTTGTTATAATAAGTGATGTAAAAAATTTCGTGAATGGATTCAGACCTGTTAGAAATTTTTCGAACAGGTTTATGTTTTTTTGAAGAAGGGAGATTGGAGTATGCAGAGTAATGATGAAAAAGGATTCCTGAAAACCCTGAAACAATTGTTGAGTCCCTTGCTGGTACCTGTACTGGCCATTTTAACTGCGGTCATAACTGGCGGCCTAATCATTAAGGCCGTCGGAGGTGACCCAATCGCGGCTTACATGGGCCTTTTACAGGGTGCTTTTGGCTCCCCGAAAGCCTTAAGTGAGACTGCGGTCTGGGCAACCCCCTATATTTTTGCAGGGTTGGCAGTGGCTGTGGCCTTTAAAGGGGGCCTCTTCAACATCGGCGCAGAAGGTCAGCTGGCTTTTGGCGCCGTGGTTACAGCGTTAATTGGCTATGCTTTGCCAAGCTGGCTGCATATCACCATCCCTTCTTACATCCATGTTCCACTGGCAATCGGTTTGGGAATGCTGGCTGGGGCAGCCTGGGCAGCCATACCGGGCGCGCTTAAGGCATACACCGGTGGTCATGAGGTGATCAATACCATCATGATGAACTATATTGCCCTCAATATCACCTCTTATTTGCTGAATGGTCCCATGAGGGATCCTGATCCGTTGAATCTTTCAGCCCGCACACCTGAAATCGCGATCAGCGCGCGGATTTCTCCGATCTTCGCCAACCCACTTTTGCGAGTCCACTGGGGGTTTATCCTGGCATTAGTCGTTTCAGTTGCCATCTGGTGGCTGCTTTGGAAAACCTCACTCGGGTTTGAAATCCGCACCGTGGGGTCCAATCCGGATGCAGCCAAATATGCCGGCATCAATGTCAAGCGCACCATCATCATCACCATGGCTCTCTCTGGCGCCCTGGCTGGTCTGGCAGGGGCAATTGAAGTTTCTGCGCTAAACTATCGGCATGAACTCGGGTTTTCGATGGGGTATGGCTTTGACGCGATCGCAATTGCCTTGCTGGGAAAGACCAACCCTTACGGTGTGATTCTGGCAGCCATCCTTTTTGGAGCAATGCGCAATGGCGCAACCAGGATGCAGTTCTTGACACAAATCCCTGTGGATATCATTTCTGTCATCCAGGCCCTGATCCTGCTCTTTGTAGCAGCCGATGCAATCATCCGGTTTATCTATCGGATCAAGGCTCGTGAAGAAAAAGTGGTACTGACCCGCGGTTGGAGTG
The DNA here is from genome assembly GCA_964559195.1 of uncultured Anaerolinea sp. Classification (GTDB taxonomy): domain Bacteria; phylum Chloroflexota; class Anaerolineae; order Anaerolineales; family Villigracilaceae; genus UBA5195. The sequence continues at coordinate 2,141 of CAZLJB010000474.1, forward strand.
GATAGGAGGCAGCATGGATTGGCGACGTTTTGCAATTATTGCACTTGTAATTGTGATCATGTTTGGAACCGTGGTGCTGGTGGGATACTCCCAGACTTCACCGCTTGTGATCATCACCAGTATGCTGGCAACCACTATTGCAGTGGCCACCCCGCTAACCCTGGGTGCTCTTTCCGGGATCTTTTGTGAACAGGCTGGTGTAGTCAATATCGGTATCGAAGGCATGATGCTAGGAGCGGCCTTCTTTGGCTGGCTGGCATCCATTTACATGAACACCATTTTTCACTTAAGTCCATTACCAAGCATGCTTCTTGGTGTGTTCGTAGCCATTTTGGCCGGCGGCATGTTTGCGCTTTTGCATGCGGTGCTCTCTATCACATTCAAGGTTGACCAGATCATTGGTGGCACCGTGATCAATATCCTGGCAACCGGAATTACCGGTTTTCTAAACCGCCAGATGTTCTTTGGATCTGGCAGTGTTTTTGGCGGACAGATACCCCATTCGCCGGGTGTGCTGCCCAGAATCCACATCCCGTTCCTGGCAGACATTCCAGTTGTAGGACGTATTTTCCAACAGCAGCCAATTACCTTGGCAGCCCTGGCATTGGTGGTTATCAGCTATTGGGTGCTGTTCCACACCCGCTGGGGTTTGAGGACTCGTGCGGTCGGAGAACATCCCCGGGCAGCGGACACAATGGGAATCAATGTAATTTTCATGCGTTACATGAATGTGATCATCGGCGGTTTTTTGGCTGGCCTGGGTGGCGCATATTTCACGATTGAATCCATTTCTTCGTTTGAGCCTTTGATGACCAATGGGCGTGGTTTTATTGCCCTGGCAGCCATGATCTTTGGCAATTGGTCGCCATTTGGGGCCTGGGCGGCAGCCCTGGTCTTTGGCGCAGCTCAGGCACTCCAGATCAATTTGCAGTTCTTCAAAGAAGTGATACCGCACCAACTGGCATTTCTACAGAATTCCTATATTGTTGGTCTGGCCCCATATATTCTGACCATGTTAATTCTAACCGGTATCATCGGTAAAACCATTCCCCCCGCGGCTGACGGGAAACCCTACGAGAAATAGGAGAGCAATATGACAGATAGCAATGTTGTTCTCGAGGCAATTAACCTCAGTAAGCAATTTCCTGGCGTATTGGCCAATGACAAAGTAAGCTTCGATCTGCGCAAAGGCGAGATACATGCCT
>CAZLJB010000475.1:0-3345 GCA_964559195.1 uncultured Anaerolinea sp.
ATGCAGGGACAACCTGGACCAAAATACTTGCCGGAGTTGATGTCAGCTCCTGTACCTTTAACCCAAACAATGCCAGTGAAAACGCCGGTTGTTGTGGATTAACAAAGTTGTTGTTTGAGATTAATTTCGCCCAGCCTACCGCCAGGATTAGGCCCAAGCCCACCTGGCTGAAAGTGAAGAAAAACTTTTGGCGCAAAGATTTAAATCGACTTGCAGGGATTATGAAAATCAGAAAGAGAAACAAAAGACTAACCGGCTTGGTCAACGCCAAGAGGGAGCCAACCAACAAGATAACTGCGATCTCTTTTTTGGATATTTTGTCCGTTGAGTTTGCCCCAATCAAAATCAGGCAAGTATATAAAGAACTGAGCAAAGTCCCGACAGTATCAGCTGAAAAAGAAGCGGCAAGGTATACCGACATTGGCATGCTAAGCAGCACAAAAAAAATGCTTTTCAGTGCCGGGGTATTTTTTATTATCCAGTATCCCACAGCAGAATAAACTAAGACGCTGATGATTCTCCCCAATATAAAATAACGTAAAACAGACAATCCAATACACAACCCCAGGCCAACCCCAAGCAACTGAGGCACGTAAAGAATGGGGCTATAAGTTGCGGCTTTTGGAAATTTAATATTGCCTATCTGCTCATCCTTCAAAGAAAAATCCCGCAGATAGGAGCGAAAATCGATAAACCTGTCTGCTTCAATCACATTAAAATATTTATTAAATAATAAATCAACACTGGTTGGCAGGTCAATTACCTGTGAAGTAATATTTTGATGTAATATTCCGAAAACTCTTGAAAAATGATTGTCTTCATCGGGCACATTATTCGGCGGGACGACAACGGCAAAATAAACACCGAAAACCAGTGAACAAATTAAAAATAAATTTTCGAGTGAAAGAAAGCGGTTTTTTATAGCCATCCATCAATCCCAGACAATCTTACAAATGAAATCATCGGCGCAACTACTCCTTCGAAATTCTCCAGCGACCAGGGGGAACCATTCGTGATATTTTCACCCGGATTTTTTGCCTTTATGGATTGAATCCAGGATATAAGAAAAAAACATACCACGGACGAAGTTCTTTTCACCATGATATTGTGGGAAGAATGAAAGTTAATTTCAAAAGCGGAGATAATCGGTTTTCCACACAGGCCAAAATTATATCATTTTTGGCCTGTGATATTACGCCATCCCGGCTGCGAGCAGTCCGCCGAAGTGATACAATCCGTATCGCATAAAGTTTGGATGGAGGCTGCATGAAGGCATCAAGTTTACGCGCCCGGTATTGGCGCATTGTTTTCTTTTTTGGTGGTGTCACGCTTGGGTTTATTTTTTGGGAAATTTTTCTACCGCGTCTCGGTTTAAGCGCCTGGACGCGCAGCACCCGCTCGAACCGCTATATGGCGATTGCGGGGCGATTCCGCAGACTGGCTATTCGGATGGGCGGCCTGATGATCAAGGTCGGGCAGTTCCTGTCGGCCCGACTGGACGTGCTGCCACCGGAAATCACTGACGAATTGGCCGGTTTGCAAGATGAAGTTCCGGCCGAAAAATTCGAAGCCATCCGACAGCAGGCCGAATCTGACCTGGGCGGGGCATTGACCGAAAAATATGCCTGGTTCGATGAGAATCCTATGGCTGCCGCTTCACTTGGTCAGGTTCACCGCGCCCGCTTGCACCCGGCTGACGCCGAGGATTACGGTTTTTCAGAAGTGGTTGTCAAAATTCAACGCCCCTTTATTGAGCAAATTGTGGAAGTGGATCTTTCGGCCTTACGGCGGGTTGGCGGCTGGCTGCAAAGATACAAACCGATCAGCGACCGGGCCGATGTGCAGGCCCTGGTGGAGGAATTTGCCAACACTACCCGCGAAGAGATTGATTACCTGGCGGAAGGTCGCAACGCCGAGACTTTCAACACCAACTTCAAAGACAATCCGCGGGTGCACGTCCCCAGGGTGATCTGGAATATCAGTACCCGGCGAGTACTGACCCTCGAGAATGTTTTTGCGATCAAGCTGGGCGATTATGATGCCATCAGTGCGGCTGGAATTGAGCGGAGCGATGTGGCCAAACTGCTGCTGGATACTTACATGCAGCAAATTTTCGAAGATGGTTTCTTCCATGCCGACCCACATCCTGGCAATCTATTTGTCACCCCGCTGGATGGCAAAGGACCGGATAGCAAACGGGCCTGGAAGCTAACTTTTATCGATTTTGGGATGGTGGGGCGCATGCCCGACAACCTGCGTGCTGGTCTAAGAGAAGCAGTCATTGCAGTTGGCACACGAGACGCCGCCCGCCTGGTGCAATCTTATAAAACCCTGGGTGTGCTGCTGCCCAGCGCCGATTTGAAGTTAATCGAAATGGCCGGAGCCCAACTCTTTGACCGCTTCTGGGGCAAAAGTATGAGTGAACTGCGCCAGATTGATCACGCCGAGATGATGAAATTTGGCATGCAATTCCGCGAATTGATGTTCAACATGCCTTTCCAATTGCCCCAAAACCTGTTGATGCTGGGGCGGACCGTCGCGATCCTTTCCGGCATGTGCACCGGGCTGGATCCGGAATTCAATCTATGGACTTCCATCGCGCCGTATGCCACCAAACTTGTCGCTGACGAAGGCAGTTCAAATTGGAAAACCTGGTTGGATGAAGCCCTGAAAATTTTCCAGGTGCTGATCGCGCTGCCCGCACGCGGCGAGCGGGTGCTGACCATCCTGGAGCGCGGCGATCTTTCCGTCCAAACCCCCGTGTTAAATCGGCAGATGATGTTTATTGAAGGTGCCCTCAACCGCCTGACCGGTGCAATGCTTTTTGCGGCACTACTGATTGGTGGGGCAATCCTGCATCCATCTGATCCACAAGTTGGCAAAATTATAATGAGCGCAGCGCTGTTGCCGCTGGTATGGTTGTTGTTTTTTGCACGCGGGCACCGGCCCTGGCGTTAATATGACTTTAAATTCAAAGCCCCCTGGCGCATGCGCCAGGGGGCTTTGAATTACAGATAAATTATTGGGTCTTCTGATTGCGTTCGTCAATGCGTTCGATGGCGTGATCCAACAGGCCGCGGAAAGCCAGAAGCATTTCCTTGCGTGCCGCCCGGCGATGTTCGATAAATTCAGGTGGCAGCAGGCCCTCGACACTCTTATGCATTTCCTCCCGGGCGTTGCGCATGTGTTCGCGCACATCTTCCGGGATGTGTTCTTTAATCCGCTCAGAGGCTGGTTTACGAGCTTTTTGTTCTGTCATGGTTGCACTCCTTGATCTCTTTCATTATAACGCGCCAGGCTCAGAACTGCAAATGCCCAGCTATTCTCATTTTGAACTGAAATATA
>CAZLJB010000476.1:0-3341 GCA_964559195.1 uncultured Anaerolinea sp.
GATAGCTTCAGGTGACTGGAGTTCAGACGTGTGCTCTTCCGATCTATGCGGAACAAGTCGGCGGCGAAAAGAGCCGCTTCATCACCGCCAGTTCCGGCACGGACCTCAACAAAGACGTTCTTTTCGTCGCGCGGGTCTTTGGGAACCAGCATAGCTTTTAATTCAGCTTCTATCTGTGGGATTTTTAGTTCCAGTTCGGCCGTTTCCATTTCGGCCAGCTCGCGCATCTCTGCGTCCTGCTCATTGGATGTCAATAACCGGGCTTCATCAAGGCGGTTGAGAACTTGTCGATACTCGCGAGCTTTCTCGACAATGGTTTCCAATTCAGTGCGTTCTTTATTGATTTCGCCTGCTTTTTGATAATCGTCACCGACCTCCATGAGCTGGCGGGTGAGGGTTTCGTAGCGTTCTTCAATTCCTGCAAGTATTTCGAGCATAAAATTCCATGGTTTCTTGGTAGGGGAATATCCCCTGGAATTTCACCGGATTACCAGTCAATCAAATTATTCAATTTAATTATTCCATAACTGGTTTTCTGGATGTTTTGCGTGTTAGCTGCAAGGCCAATTTTGAATATGGCCCAGGGCTGAAATGAGGCTAGTGTTTGGTTTTTCCTTTACTTGATATGGGTATGGCAGCTAGAATTTTACCAATGAGAGAGCCATGGAAAGAATCAGGATAGCCGCGATAAATCCGAAAATTATCTGGTTTCGTCGAACTTGTCTGGAGTGGTAATCATTTTTTTCGTTTTTTGTGTTTTTTATTCTGCTTGCCATGAGTTGCACCTTTTCTTTTTTTGGCAATAATTTTGCCGTAAACTATTTTTGCAGGCGATTTAATGCGCCTTGCTGCACCCATTTTACCGTGATTCTTCTACGCTGTCTGTATTCCATTGGCAGTTCTCATTTTGAACTGAAATAAGCGGAAGGAAAGAATCCCTTGCGCAAAAAAACAATCTGAAAATAGCTGGTATTTCATTGGATTGGAGATGCGGTTCAAGTTTTTGGATAGACGAATCAGGAGAATATAAAGCGTCTTTTTTGAGTTGGAATATGGCCTCGCTTTTCAATCAATCAAGATGTGCTTTTATACTTTCGGCAGCGGCCCTGGTCATTCCCTCCACCGCAGCCAGTTCGTCAATGGTGGCTGCGATGATTTTATCCACGGAACCGAAGTGGATCAACAGCTTTTTTCTGCGAGCCGGCCCAATACCCGGGATGGAATCCAGCCTGGATGCCATGCCTTGTTTGGTGCGCCTGGCACGGTGAGCAGTAATACCGTAGCGGTGGGCTTCGTCGCGAATGCGCTGGACAAGGTAAAGCCCTTGTGAATGGCGTGGAAGCATTAATGGATCTGATTTATGTGGGAAAAAGATTTCCTCCTCGCGTTTCGCAAGTCCCACAACCGGAACCCTGGCAGAGAGGTTAAATTCATCCAACACTTTGACCGCCCGTCCCAACTGGCCCTTGCCACCATCAATAATGATCAAATCTGGCAAAAAAGAAAATGACTCATCCGGTTTTGCGCCGGGGGCTTGCTGGGTAGATTCAGTGGCAGCCAGCCATCTTTTGAATCGCCTGGTTAGCATTTCTTCCATGCTGGCAAAATCGTCTGGCGCGCCAATGGATGTGCTGTCAATATTAAATTTACGATACATTCGTTTGGCAGGTACACCTTGTTCGAAGACGACCATTGCACCTACAGTGGCAATACCCTGGGTATGAGAGACATCGTAGCACTCTATCCGGTTGGGTGGTTGGCTGAGACCCAGTGCAGATTGAAGTTCGGCCAGCGCCAGCTCTTGTTTGTGTGTATCGGCCTGCCATTGGGCGCGCAGTGATTGCAGGGTTTCAGCAGCGTTTTCAGCTGCCATTTGCACCAGTTCCTGTGGTTGTCCAGCCTTTGGAACAAGCATTTTGACTTTTTTCCCACCGTTTTTTGATCTTAACCACTGGGATACGATTTGGGCTTCTTCTATCTGGCGTGGTAGCAGCATTTGTTCAGGGATGCTGGCGGCTTCTGCATAAAACTGCTGGACAAATTGAGTCATCACTTCCGAGTCAGTGGTTTCCTCAGTACCTTCCAGAATAAAATATTCGCGGCCAATCAATTTACCTCCTCGAATAAAAAATATTTGAACACAGGCCTCGCCATCGCTGCGGGCCATTGCCAGGACATCAGAATCCTTGTAATCAGCCGGGAAGATAACTTTTTGGCGTTCTACGATGGATTGGACGGCTTTTAGCCGATCGCGTAGGGCAGCAGCTTTTTCAAAACGAAGCTCTTCGGCTGCGCTGTTCATTTCATCCTGCATGCGGGTCATGATTGTTTCGCTGTGACCGGCGAGAAAATCCATCAAGTCAGTGATCATTTGGCGGTAGCCAGCCTGGTCGATTACCCCGATGCAAGGAGCGGTGCACAGCTTAATATCGTAATAAAGACAGGCCCGTTTGTCGAGTCCGGTTATTTCACGATCACAAGTCAGATAAGGGAATATCCGGCGCAACACATCCAGGGTCTGGTAAACGGCCCAGGCTGAAGTATATGGTCCGAAATAGCGCGCGCCATCCTCGCTCATCAGCCGGGTAACAGTCACCCGGGGATAGGGCTCATTCCAGTGAATTTTTATATAAGGATAACGCTTATCATCTTTCAGCCGAATGTTAAATTTGGGCCGGTGGCGTTTGATCAAGTTCATTTCCAGGATCAAGGCTTCCAGTTCCGAGCCGACAACGATCCATTCGAGATTGCTGATTTCGCGCACCAGGCGGCGGGTTTTATTATCGTGACTGGCGTCTGAGTGGAAATATGATCGCACCCTGTTTTTCAGATTGATGGCTTTACCGACATAGATGATTGTCCCGGCAGCGTTTTTCATGATGTAACAGCCGGGTTTGGTTGGTAGCGTATCTAAAATGCCTTGTAAGTGAGAAGAAATTTCCATAGTTGAATTTTAACCTGAATTTTGATCATCTACTGGTTCAATCCCTGCGCCAATGGTGGGCTGGCGGAAGGCTGAAAAATCGGATGAATAACGCCAAACGGGAGCAGTTTTTGGAAAACCCTTCTATTAAAATAAATTCCTGACAAGATGTCTATTATGGCAGAGATTCAGGACAGATGTACAATCTAGATATCAATTAGAATAAAAGGAAATATCTTCGGCGAACCATGCATGGAAGGATGATAATTGGTCCATCCAACAACTAATGTCGTAGGTTTTGAAAACCTAGAGAAGGTTCTGGAATTCTCGAATAGAAAAAATTATCAAGGAAACCGGCTATGGATGAACACTCTTTTGAAGATATGCGGCAACGGTTAGGCGATGAACATCTGGGAAA
>CAZLJB010000477.1:0-3339 GCA_964559195.1 uncultured Anaerolinea sp.
CGGTGACCGTTTACACCATCGACGCCAGCGTGCATATTAACGCCCTGAATGCAAACGAGGTAGGCTCACAGGATAGTCAGGCTTTCCTGGCCCGTGTTGAGCGGGAAAATCTGGCAATGATCTGTCCTACCCTGCTGATTACGGAAATTGCAGCTGCCTTATCCCGCGCCTTCGACGATTACGAAAAAGTAATGTTTTTCGCAAGCGCAACTCGGAATTTACCAAATCTGACCCTGATCCCATTGGATGTATCATTAGCGGTTTCCGCTGCAGAACTGGCAGTGCATCATCACTTGCGGGGCGCAGATGCAGTCTATGCGGCTGTGGCTGAACAGCATCACGCCACGCTGGTCACGAACGACCGCCAGCAATTGGAACGGTTGTCGGGGATTTTTCCGGTGATGACGCCCGCACAGGCATTTTCAGAACAGGTCACGAAGTAAAGCTGCCGTACCATAAGAATCCCCATTTACATTAATCTGATCAGTGCAATCAGGCAGAAAAGTGGGTCAACTGGGCGGAATAACCCAATTGACCCACTTTGATTTTAATTTTGATCGCCTGAAAGTCTTTGATAGGCCTGGATGCCTGCGCGAACCCTGATTACCTTACAGATTTAAGTATTGCCGCTGGCGCAGGGGTCTTCCATATCCAGTTATTTATACAGTTATTGCGGCTGCACTATAAAGACTGTGCAAAGCTGCATAATCAGTCATGACCGCTGGCTTTGATCTTTCACTGTTTGTTTGTACAAGACCTGTGCGACGTCATTTATTCTTGACACTACCTTGCACTATTCTTTACGCTACCTTTACAAAGGCTTGATATCCTTCAATAAATTCATTCAGAGGAGAACGCAATGTCTAAATCGAAAAACAATCCATGGTTAATTACAGGCATCATTATTACTCTTATTCTGGCCGCCGGTGGAGCCTATTATTATTGGGGTAAACCCGCGGCAGCCGCCGTAGCCGCTCCCTTGCAAACCGCCAAGGCCCGCACCGGCGATCTCTCGATCGTGGTCAGCGGCGCGGGCAACCTGGTCTCGGCCTCACGCGTCGATCTTGGTTTCCGCAGCGGTGGAACAGTGCTGGAAGTGGCGGCGCAGGTGGGTAAGCAAGTCAGCCAGGGGCAGGTGCTGGCACGCCTGGACGATAGCGCCGCCCAACTGCAGCTGGCCACCAAGCAACTGGCCTTACAGGCCTTGATCTCATCCGATGCCTTGAATGCCTCTGAAATTGCCCGATTGACGGCCCGGGACACCCTGAATACAGCCATCACCACTTTGCAGTATCTGATCAGCCCAACCGTCTATACTAGCGAATTGGCGTTGACCAAAGCGCAAGCTGCTTTGGATGAAAAGAAAACCGCCCAGGCTTCCACCCAGGATATCACCGCTGCTGAAAATGAAGTCAAGCATGCGCAGAGTCTTCTGGATAGCGCTTTATATACCTACCGCGCTGATTATATACCGGCCAGTTTTCCTTACAGCTACAAAGATCTGACAACTAAAGAAACCATCGAAACTGTCATCCCACCCACCGCGGACGAAATCAGCCTGGCGCGTGCCAAAGTTCGCACCGCCGAACTGGCTCTGGCAGATGCCAATGCCTACTTCGAACATTTGAGCAGCAAAGACACCTGCGCTGATTTGAGTGCGGTTGGGACGTTGACCTCAAAACTTATGCAAGCTTGCCTGGATGTGAAAACCGCGCAGTTAACAGTGGATGGCGCCAATCTGACGTCACCCAACGCAGGTCTGGTCACTGAAGTGAATGTGGCGGTCGGACAATCGGTGGGTACAACGCCGGTCGTGGCGATCTCAAGCAGTGATAAGTATTTGCATTTTTATGTCGAAGAAACCGACCTGGCCCAAATGAAGATTGGCTTACCGGTCAGAGTCACTTTTGATGCCTATCCTGACCAGGTTTTCACTGCAACCATTGAACGTATAGATCCTGAACTGACCACCATAGATGGCTCCCCGGCAGTCAGTGCCTGGGCAGTGCTGGAACCAACCAAAGGCGAAGCCATCTTCCTGAGTGGCATGACTGTCGCAGTGGAAGTCGTGGCGGGCGAAGCCAAGGGCGCCATATTGGTGCCAGCCCAGGCCCTGCGCGAATTATCCGCCGGTTCCTACGCAGTCTTCATGGTCCAACCGGATAGCAGCCTGAAACTGACCCCGGTTAGCATCGGTCTGCGTGATCTGGCCAACGTCCAGATTTTGAGCGGATTGAAAACCGGTGATGTGATCAGCACCGGCGTGGTTGAAACCAAATAGGGGCCGATGCCATGAGCGAATATTTGATCGATGTTCAAAACCTGAGTAAGGTATACGGTGAAGATGAGGAAGCCTTGGTCTATGCGCTCAACGATTTGAGCGCCAATGTACAGCGCGGCGAGTTCGTCGCCATCATGGGACCTTCTGGTTCTGGGAAATCGACCCTGATGAATATCCTGGGCTGCCTGGACCGGCCAACCTCCGGCGCATATTATTTGGATGGGCGGGATGTCAGCAAGCTTAATAAAAATGATCTGGCAGATGTGCGCAACCAGAAAATTGGCTTTGTCTTCCAATCCTTCAACCTTCTGCCGCGGCTCTCGGCACTGGATAACGTCATGATGCCGATGCTGTACGATATCAGTCTCGATCTGAGCCAGGCAGAGCAGCGCGAGCGCGCTATAGAAGCACTGACCTCGGTCGGTCTTGAAAAACGGATCAACCATCACCCCAACCAGCTTTCGGGTGGGCAGCAGCAGCGTGTCGCCATTGCGCGCGCCCTGATCAACCGCCCGCCGCTGATCCTGGCGGATGAACCGACCGGCAACCTGGACTCAAAAGCCAGTGTCGAAATCATGGAGCTGCTGCACCAACTGCATCAACAGGGCGTGACGGTGGTGATGGTGACCCATGAACCGGATATCGCCAGCCACGCCGGACGGATTATTTGTGTACGTGATGGTAAAACAGTCGCCGATGGGCACTGCTCGGATAAAACACAATGAAACTAAACAAAATTTTTCGTGTGGCCTGGGAAGGCCTGATGTTAAACAAGGTGCGCTCCTTTCTCACGACCCTGGGTGTCATCATCGGCGTCGCATCCGTGATCGTGATGATGGCGGTTAGTGCCGGGGCGGAGGCAGCTATCGCCGAGCAAATCAATGCCCTGGGCGCAAATTTGCTGATTGTCTCACCCATGCGTGGTGTGCCGGGTGCCGGGCGAACCCTTCTATATGAAGATGCGCTCGCCATCAACGAGCAGGTGGTGGGGATCAACGGCGTGTCTGCCGAGCAGTCTCCGGCAACCCAAACCGTCAAGGCCAATGGCGTGACGCTCG
>CAZLJB010000478.1:0-1545 GCA_964559195.1 uncultured Anaerolinea sp.
CAAACTATTTGCCTTTGAATACTGAAACTTTTATTTCCACATTCAGTGTATCGGCAACTTCGTCAAGATCAACCTGCCATTCTTTATGGGGCATGCTTGGTGGAACAAGCACAATTGCATTCATGGAAAAAAACAAGGTGCCACTCATGGGAGCGGGTACAACACCGGTATCCATGGATTCAATATTGATTCCATGCTGGGTCAGATAATGAGCTACCTTGTGAACAATCCCTTCGTGATCGGCTCCGTGAACTTCAATCTGATAAGGCAGCCACCCGGCATACTTTTGTTCATAAGTTTGTTCAGTCAGCCGTGTAGTTACCTGGAAGCCTTGTTTTTGCAGGCTTTCAACGCCATCCTTGAATATTTCGATTTGATCTTCCGGCATGGATACCAACATCAACATGGCGAAATCGCCTCCAAGCCTTGCCATGCGGCTTGTTTCCACATTGCCGTCGTATTTAACTAACACTTCAGTAACCGAATCAACGATCCCAACCCGTTCCGAACCAGTCAGAGAAAGAACAATGTTTTTGCGCATAGGTTTTTCCTGGAGAAAAGATTTGAAATTATTTTGTGCCAGATTGCGGCTGGTTTTTCATGGCGGAATCGCCATAAAGTTTGCGGTGAACCACGCTCAACGCTCGCACCTGGTCGTAAGCATGATAGGATGAGCGAACCAAAGGATTCGATTCGACCCATTTAAACCCAATGCTATAACCATATTCGCGCAGATCCGTAAATTCTTCCATTGAATAATAGCGCGTAATTGGATAATGTTTCTTGCTGGGCTGCAGATATTGACCAATTGTCAGAATATCCACTCCCCAGCTACGCTGATCTCGCATTACTGCTTTGACTTCTTCTATCTCTTCACCCAGGCCAACCATTATCCCAGATTTTGTTAATACATCCGGGTCAAGTTTCTTGGCGCTGGAGAGCGTGGCAGCAGCCCATTCATAATTATCCTGGGGTTGGATCTGCTTGAAGAGCCGGGGAACTGTCTCAACATTATGGTTCAATATTTCTGGGCGCGAATCCATCACAATTTTCAATGCTTCCAGTGAACCTTTGAAATCGGGGATCAATACTTCAATGGAGCAACCCGGGTGCAGTTCGCGAATTCGACGGATGACCATGGCAAAGATTGGTGCGCCGCCATCTCGGCGCTCATCTCGATTAACGGATGTGATCACAGCATGTTTCAAATTCATGGACTTAACTGCCTGTGCGACTCTTTCTGGTTCCAACCAGTCCATTGGGTTGGGTTTTCCATGTTTGATGTCGCAAAAGACGCAGGAACGTGTACAAACATCGCCCAGCATCAAGAAGGTGGCAGTACCAGATCCCCAGCATTCACCCAGATTGGGACACATGGCTTCTTCGCAGACGGTATGCAAAGATTTGGAGCGCATCAGGGTATGCAAGTTTTCGTACATTTCACCCGAAGGCGCGCGCACTTTAATCCATTCGGGGCGGCGCAAAGGGGTGGTATTTACCTGTTCAGGTGAAACTCGGTCGCGGGTGGGAATTGCAGTCATTTTA
>CAZLJB010000478.1:1645-3337 GCA_964559195.1 uncultured Anaerolinea sp.
GGTATTTACCTGTTCAGGTGAAACTCGGTCGCGGGTGGGAATTGCAGTCATTTTAGGTCCTTTTTAAGGGTAAGTTTGTCAATTCTAACGCAATACCCTTTGAATTATATTAATTTGTGGAAACCTTCAGTTTATTCTGCCTTATTTCGATCCAACTCTCACCACTCTTCGGTTTTGATTTTGCCGCCTGGAGGAATAAAAATCAGTGGTGGTCGCTGGAAGTGGTTACGTTATTTCTTGTGTTGATTCGATCTGCAGGCTGGATTCTAATCTTGTTTTAAAGCTTTGCTCACGATCAAGCGCAGTCCAGTCGTCGAGATAACGACGACATTTTCGCCAGATTGAATTGCCTCCGAACCTTCCGCCAGTTCTGCGCTCCATAACTCGCTGTTCAGCTGAACCTGTCCGGTTGGATTAATATCGCCCCTGGCCTGACCAGGCGTGCCAGGCTGGATGGGCTGCCCCATGCTGAGAGGTGTTTTTTGAGCTTTTAGCCCAAAACCGATCATAATGGCAAAACCAAGCCCCATTAGAACGGCAATTATGACAACCAGAGGTACGGAAACACGTTGAAATTCTGGCACACCTGGCGAGTTAAAAAGCACCAGGGTACCCAGGATGAAGGACCCGATGCCGGCGGTCGTCAGGGCGCCATGCGTAGTTGTTTGCAAGTCAAGCACAAATAAAACAAATGCCAACATCAGGAAAATAAATCCAAACCAGTTGACGGTCAGGATACCCAACCCATACACGGCCAAGGCCAGCGCCACAACACCAGAAAAACCAGCTACCCAACCGCCTGGCGCTGAAACTTCGATCAGGATTGCCAGCAACCCAAGGGTCATCAAGAGAAAAATGGTATCCGTTTTTACCAGTATATCCAGAATCTGTTCACCAAGATCCATTGATAGGTTGGTGATGGTAATGTTGGATGTGTGCAAAACCCGTGCACCGCTTTCCATTTGAATACTGAAGCCATCCAATTGGGTTAGCAGGTTATTTAAATCAGGTGCAATAAAATCCACCAGGTGGGCGGCTTTTGCTTCATCGGCCGAAACCGCTTTGGCGTTCCGAATGGTTTCTTCAGCGAGTTGAATAGCCTGGGGTGAGCGCTGCCCGGCAATGGATCGCGCCAGGGCTGTCAGGGCTTGGATTTCCTTGACCTTCATGGTGCTGTCCAGTTCCTGGCCTTGCGAACCCACCGGGCTGGCTGCGCCAATGATGGTTTCAGGACTCATGGCCGAAGCATGCCCGGCCAGCGTGATCAGCGTCCCAGCCGAACCAGCCATGGCTCCGCGTGGCATAACGTAAACCACCACGGGCACGCGGCTGGCGCGAATATTGGCAACGATTTCCGTCATGTTGGTGATAAACCCGCCTGGGGTGTTAAGTTCGATCACAACCAGCTCGGCCTGTTGGTCCGCGGCTGTTTTTAGTCCACGGGCAATATAATCCCGCATGGCCGGCGCCACTTCTCCATTGGCTTTTAGTACCAGAACATGCGGCTGGGACGATTGCGCTTTGACTGGCCAGATTGAAAACATTAGAATCAGGATGATCATCAACCGGTAAACTAACATGATTTTCTTCATAATATCATTATACGCTTTTCAGTAGAAAAGAAAGCACCACCTGTGGGAGATCGTAGCTAATTGGGGACAAGATTTGCCTCGATTGGCCAGTCGACACTCA
>CAZLJB010000479.1:0-3332 GCA_964559195.1 uncultured Anaerolinea sp.
TGCCACAGGTGCGCTGGCGCGGACATGCCAATTTGTTGTACGCCAACTGGCTTAATTATTATGTTTACCAGGTCACACCTTTCGATCCGGGTCAAATTCCGAGCGGCTCGATCCACAGCGATTTTTGAGTGCCCCGCAGGCATACGGCTCAACCCGGCTTATCTTTCAACAAAACACCTCCAGCCCGAAAATGGCTGGAGGTGTTTAAGATTTGACGCCAAGAATAGCAACGAACAAACCAGTTTTGTTGGTTCTAATGGGGGAAATAGGAAAATCATACCTATGGATGGCTGAAATTAAAGCATCTCATTATGTGTTGAGAGAATTTAAGCGTTAGAATAAAAGCGACCCACTTCGCACCATGAAAACAAGCAACCAAATAGCCACTATTACGTATGTTAATAACCCAAAGAAATAGAACGGTACATATTTTAATGGTTACCTACGGAGGCAGGCATGGCTCAAAAAAATTCCCGAAGCATTACCCCATCCCAGGGTGGCGTGTTAACTGAACTAACCTTGCGAGCGAAACTTATTTTCCGGCTGATCGCGGATAAACGTGTCAACCCATGGGCCAAGCTGGTCCCGATCGCCGGGTTGATCTATTGGATTTCGCCTTTTGACCTGATCATGGGTATCCCAGGTCTGGACGCCGTCGATGATGTCGCCGTCCTGTATTTTGCGCAGTACATGTTTGTTGAACTTTGCCCACCGGAAGTGGTACGCGAGATTTCGAAACAACTCGCCAGCCACAACGACATTGTCGATCATATTGACAACCCCGATGAAGAGATCGTGGATGGGGAAGCAACTGATATTACCGACAAATCGGAGCGCTGATGCAGAGGCTGCACGGGTTGATCACTTTTCTATGCATTTTTGCGACCCTGCTGCAAGCCTGTCTGCACAACACGCCCACGCCAATGGTGGAACCAGCTGCCCAGCCGCAAACGGCAATCATTACAGCAGAACCAAAAGCAACAGACAGCCCCAGCCCAACGCCGACCATCCAGTCTACTACTATATCCAAACCGGTTGAGCCAACAGTACCTACCCAGGCTCAGCTCCCCGACCCATCCGGATATGCCTGGTTACAGATGGTCAGCGGGATCAGTGCTCCAACCGATATCCGAAACGCAAATGATGGCTCCGGAAGATTGTTCATCCTGGAGCAGGCAGGATCCATCCTGATCCTGCAAAATGGGCAAATCCTGGCGAGCCCTTTCCTGGATATCCGTGACCGGGTTGGAAATAACGGTTCGGAACAAGGGCTGCTCGGATTGGTGTTCCACCCCAAATTCTCGCAAAATGGGTATTTTTTCGTCAATTACACTGATAAAAACGGGAATACGCATATCTCCAGGTTCAGCGCCAGCGGAAATCAGGCTGACCCCGGCAGTGAAAAGAACCTGATTTTCGTTCAACAACCTTTCCCGAATCACAATGGCGGGGCCCTGGCATTTGGGCCGGATGGATATCTTTTAATCGGTCTGGGTGATGGCGGCTCAGGCGGGGACCCGTACGGCAATTCCCAATCCACCAATACGCTGCTGGGCAAAATCCTGCGCATTGATGTGGATCAGGGCGAAGCGTACACAATCCCGCCCGATAATCCATACACCAACAGTGGCGAAATGTTCAAAGAAATCTGGGCTAAAGGGCTGCGAAATCCCTGGCGCTTTTCAATTGACTCTCAAACTGGAGACCTTTGGATTGGTGATGTCGGTCAGAATCTGTGGGAGGAAATCGATTATGTGCCCAGCGGGACACCAGGCGGATTAAACTTTGGCTGGAATAAAATGGAGGCCACGCACCCATTCAAAGGCAGCAATCAACCAGAATTTAGCGCCCCGGTTGCCGAATATCCGCACGGGGTAGAATGTTCAGTGACGGGTGGATATGTTTATCGCGGCTCGGCGCTGCCCGCATGGCAGGGTGTCTATTTTTATGGCGACTACTGCTCCGGCGCCATCTGGGGTTTGCCAAGCCCGCCTCAAGGCACCCAACCCAGGCTTTTGTTCCAGACAGGTTTCAAGATCAGTACCTTTGGAGTGGATGAAAGCGGTGCACTCTACGTTGCGGATTACAACGGCGCCCTGTATCGTCTGGAAAAACGCCAATAAGCCGGCACGCTCCAGGAACCCTGCCTGTTTTAGTTTACTTCAACAACCTGAAAATTTTTGGCAGTTTAGATTGAGCCCGATACAAAGCGCAGAACGGCGGTAAAAATAACGGCCCAGGCCGCAAAGAAATCCAGGAGATTCAGAAAGAGCCAGACCCGGCCGCTTGTGGATGAAACCAGGCTTTCGCGAATATCCGGTGACATAAACAGGAGAATATCGAGCATATTCGCCGCTGGATGGGAGCAAATATACAGTCCAAGCAAAATGCCCAGTGTGCCGGCCAGGCGTGGAGAACCGGTTAAGGTACCAAACCAGGTAATCCAGCCAATGAAAAGGCCACCCAATACCAGCATGGAACCCAGCAACCAGACATTCCGCGAGATACGTTGGTGAACTTCAAGATTCTTTCGTAACAAGACGGGCATAATACAAGGATAATACAAATTGGATAATAAAATATACAGGTTTTGGAAATTATATCAATACCATTTATTTGGATGAATAGGATATTTGTCGTCCAAAAACAGACAATTTGTCATAGTGTTTTATGACGCCTGTCACTGGCAGACCCGCCCGGTATATCGTAAACTTGTTCTGTAAACTGGAGGTGTTTAATGGCAGAGAAAAAATGGGAAGTTACCAAAATCCATTATTGTGACCATGTCGGTCATGAAGTGGCCTTTGAAACCGAAATTATTTACCCAATCGATTTTTTACCAGATGTGCCGCGCATTAATTCCCGGCGCTGTTCCAACTCAAAAGAATGCAACATGTTCGATAAGCCGACCTGCTTATGGTGCGGCACAAATCCAAACCACGCGCCACTATAAGCTTGATTTCATTTCTGGCAACCTGTAAAAAGAATATCCCAAAAAAAAGGAAAACCGACTTTGGGCTGATCCTCGTTTAGAGGGTTAAGTTGCTATTCGTATTTCAGTGCAGGTGACCAACCCCGGCTGGAACTATTGTCCCAAAACAGTTGATGAGTTTTATTGTGGAGTTTTGAGCATGACCATGCTCAAAACTCCATCTATGTTTAAAAGCCTCGATTTTTACTCATCCCAACAGCAAAAATTGGACGTTTATTAACCTTTTAAAATCACCGCACGCGCATAAAAAACGTCATTGCTTCCAACCGTTCAACCGACCCCTTGATTTCATTCATTTGATACAAGCTGCAAGCCTGAGTCTTTTTGGCATACAGGAACA
>CAZLJB010000480.1:0-3330 GCA_964559195.1 uncultured Anaerolinea sp.
TGCCACCCTCGGCGGTTGGGATGGAGCCTTCCACCACCAGCAGGTAGCCGCCCGCCGCGATGGATTTTTTCTTGGCTTCCTCTGCCTGGGCGCCCGCCGCAGCCATGATGGTTTCATGATAATCAACAGAAAGAATTTCCAGGACAAGTTCTCCGACTGTGGGTCTGGATGCGCGCAGCAACCCCTCTGTATTCCCGGCGCAATCCTGAAATTCTAACCAGACGACCGGGGTGCGCTTTGGTGCTTCCAGGGCCCTGGCGATCTTGGTCCCAAAAGACATGTTCAAAGCCAGCGTCCCTGCCATCAATGAGCAGAACTTCAGAAAATCCCTCCGCGAAATTCCCCGCTCACTTACGGCATGTTCCAGGCTGGAATCGCTCATAAATACCTCCTCCCGAACTGTTGAATTGGACGAACCTATTACGATTGCTGATTAGATTGGGTTTTATACATTAGAGAAAATTAATATTCCTATAAAGAACAATGTAGCAAAAATGCTATATGGGTACAATTGTGACTTAAGTCACGGAAGTTATATGACATTTGTGAATTTACTTTTTTTGTTAATCCTGCCCCTAAAAAATAACCTATTTGTTTCATTTTTATTAATTTGACTAGTATTGTGCGCACTTGCTCAGATCATCATCAACTTGCCGCTGCGTGATTCTTCTTGCAAAATCAACCCCCATAAATGGTCAAAAACTGTATAATTCATCCATTATGAATTCAATCCAATCCCTGGCCTGTCCAAACTGTGGTTTTCCCTTGCCAGCCGGTGTCATCGGCGGCACTATTATTAAATGCGAGGCCTGCGGCACAGCCTTCAGTGTGCCCACCTCGCTGACCCCTGAGCCGGAACAGGGCAGGCTGCTGTTGGCTGCCGATTTTCTCAATCCACTTGTCCCGGGTTGGAATGTATTCAAAAAGGATAGGCCGGTTGAATTTAGCGAGTATGAAAACCTGCCTGAATATCGGGTCACTCTGCCGCCTGAACCGGAACATTTGATTCAGCCATTGATTGCCACGCCTGGCATCCTGGATGATTTTGATGTCAGTCTGTCACTGCGTTTCCTGGCCGGTGACACCGAAAATTATTATGCTGGTCTGGATTTGCGCATTTGCGATGAAGGCTACTACCAGGTGGGGATTGATTCTGGCGGCAGGTTCATGGTCGGCTGGTTTACCGCAAATGCCTGGGGCGGTCACCTGGTCAAGTGGTCTTTTCAGCCCGCATTGCACAACGGTTTTGATGTACGCAATACCTTGCGTATTTTGATGCGCGGGCCGCAAATACGCGTCTATCTAAATGGCGTTTTTTCGGCTTCGCTCCACGATGAACGCTACAGTGCCGGCAGTCTGCAGGTGGTGGCTGGCCCCTACGACAAAGAGATGCGCCTGGCCATTGCCAATCTGCAAGTGCGCGAGGCACATCTGGCCTGAAGCAGAAATCCTGATCCTGAGAATTGACTCACCGCTCAAATGGCTTACCCTCATACGCGCATGCACATCGGTGGTTTTCCCTGCAAGTGGTGTTTTGCGCCAGCTCCTGGCGCAAAACACCACAAAAAAAACAACTCTACCCGCGAAACGCGGAAGAAAGTTATCCCATCCGGTGACTTTTCACATTCGGATTGATAGAAAAGGTGCCAGGCTAACCCATGCATGAACTTGCCATCACCCAGGGTATTCTTGAAATTTCACTGCGCGAAGCCGAGAAGGCCGGCGCCAAACGAGTCACCGATATTAACCTGGTCATCGGTAAGCTAGCCTATGCGGTCGATGATTCGGTCCAGTTTTATTGGGACATGATTGCGGAAGGCACCATTGCCCAGGGTGCCATTCTACACTTCGAGCGCATTCCCACTGAAATGCGCTGCCAGGACTGCGGCACCACCTTTGAGCCAGAGGAGCGCACCTATTCCTGCCCGGCCTGTGACAGTTCGCATGTCCGTCTCAGCAAAGGTGACGAACTGCGTATCGATAGTATTGAGGTTGAGTAGCTTTCATTTAATACATTCACGCGGTCGCAAGACCTGGGCGGAAAAGCCTTTTCTGGAGAACAAAAAACAGACTCCAATTTGGAGTCTGTTTTTTGTTCTTATGGGCTGGGTTATGTTACGGGCCGACTTTTAGATTTCCAGATTCGCGATCATCGGCTCGGATGACTGCCAGGCAGCCGTTATCGCTTTTTGTAAAGCTCATCAATGTGCCATAAAAAACGTAATCGCGATACATTTGATACGGCACGGTTGGATAGGAGAACTTGATAAAGTTGCCTGCCGGATATTTTGTTCCCCCGCTAACATAGATCAGGATTGCATCGCCCTGGACGTAGTTAATAGTTTTGCCTTTCCAGGGGCCCACTTTGCGTTGTAAATTTAACTTGGACCATTGCAGTTGCTCATCGGGGCTCATTTTGGAGATGAAGGTGCATAACTCGTCATAGCCCATTGAAATGGGATCCGGGCTGGGGGTGATGGAGGGGGTTAGGCTGGGGCGGGTGGTCCTGCTGGCGGTCGGGCTGGGGCCAGGTGTATTGGTCAGGCTGGCTGTCATTGTAATTGTTGGTGTGATGGTGCTTGTTGGCGCGGGTGTGAAGGTGGGCGTGAAAGTGAGAGTGGCCGTCAGCGTGGAGGTTGGTTCAAAGACGAAGGCCGGCACCGGTTTGTGGGTGGGTGTGATGGTGGCGGAGGCCAGTGCAGCCAGAGGGCTTTGCCCGGATTGAATTGTTTTCAGCAAAAGGCCCAGCAGCAGCGCTGCCAGGCACAGTCCTGCCACCAGTACGGCCGTCCAAAGTTTCCAGGATTTCTTAAACAAGGCCACCAGGTCCGGGCTGGTTTTTTCCGGAAGTGTTGGGATGACCTCGGGTTGGCTGGCCTGGGTCAGGAACGTCTGGCGTAATTCGGCATATGCTGGCGCCTCGTCAGGCCGGATCTCTTCAGGGCCAGGTTCTGCTTTCGGCAGATCGGGCAGCAGGCTTTCCAACTGGGCCAGCTTGCTGGCTGTTTTTGAATTTCCCGGATTGATGCGGGCCATTTGCTGCAAACATCTGACGCGCTCCAGGTCGCTGGTGCTGACATTGAATAAATAACCCCAGGCACGTTCGTTGTCCGGAAAGAGCTTGACAGCTTCCGTTAAAAATTCCCTGGCAGTCTCTTTATCGCCAGTTTTATAAGCATTTATTCCCAGTTGAACCAGATCGTCCATGCAAACCTCCAGATTGTTAAGCCGTGCCCAGGAGATGTCCCTGTATTTCTCATCTGAATCTTATCATGTGTTGAATGTTAAAAAAAGCGAATTGGCATTCAAATTGATGGCAATATTATTTTA
>CAZLJB010000481.1:0-3329 GCA_964559195.1 uncultured Anaerolinea sp.
ATCCCATAATCATTAAAATCATGGTTCAGACCGGTTCTTATGCTCTGGTTTTTTTTGTGTATTTGGTATATTGCGTGGTGAAAGCTCCGGGTTAGCCTTTTAGTACCGGTAGCTTTGTTTTTCCCACTCGCTAAAATCCCAATCCGACAGCACCAGCCGCAAATCGGTTTTGCTGTGCACATCAAATTTAATCTGTGCGCTGCGTGAATGACTGCGGATGGTTTCGACAGACAACCCCAGGCGCGCCGCAATTTGCGGGTTGGTGTAGTTCAGACAGGTCAGGGCGGTCACCTGTTGCTCGCGGGGGGAGAGCAGCCGCCAGTTTCGCCAGGTCCGCGTATCGACCTGCTGCCTGAGAAGTGCCTGGTTGATTAAATCTGCGGCGACTTCATCCGGCGAACACTGCTGGTTTTCCGCCATGGATTCCAGCATGGTCTCCAACTTTCCATCCAGCGCATATTTTCGTGGAGTGGTGGTGGAGTGCAGCAGGCCCAGGCGTTCGAACAAACGAGTGATCGGATTCATCACCCTTATTATAACAGAACTTACGTTCTATGAATAGCCGGTATTTACTTTGACAATCTCACATTAAATAGATGTTCTATGAATACTATCTAAAACTGTCAGCGCGGAGCGTGCTTTCCGCTGCCAGGGCGGTCTCAAGCAGGAATTAGGGGCCGGCTCAATAACGGCCCCGGGCGGTTAGCGCATCCGGGTTCTGCAGGTCATGCTCCCGTGCCAGGAAGACTTGCACGGCGCAGGCCTTGAATTCCGGAATTTTGGCCTGCGGATCGAGAGCATCGATGGTAAGTAGATTGGCGGCAGCCTCATAAAAGTGGAAAGCGATGAAGACCACGCCCACGCTTGTTTTTTCGGTGACACTGGCGCGCAGCACCAGTTCACCGCGCCGTGAAGTGACTCGCACCGGGCTGCCATCCAGGATGCCATGGATTTCCGCATCTGCGGGGTGGATTTCAAGACGGGCTTCGGGATACAGATCGTCCAGGGCCGAGCGGCGGGTCATCGATCCGCCATGCCACTGTTCCAGAACACGCCCGGTGGTCAGAATAAAGGGGTATTCATCGTCAGGTTGTTCGACCGAAGGGACATAATCCAGCGCGATGAACTTGCCCCGCCCGCGCGGGAAGCTCTCGGTGAAGAGGGTCGGCGTGCCGGGATGGTTTTCATCGGGCACCGGATACTGCAGGCCAGTCTGATCAATGCGCTCATAGGTAATCCCGGCATAATCACGGTTAACGCTGGCCATTTCACGCAGGATTTCGGATGGGTGGGCGTAATTCCAGTGAGAAGTGGGGACTTTCAAGCGGGCTTCCAGGCGCAGGGCCAGATCACAAATGATTTCACTGTCGCGCCGGGATTGGTGGCGAGGCGGCTGGGCGGCCCGCACGCGCTGCACCCGCCGGTCCGTGTTGGTAAAGGTGCCTTCCTTCTCAGCGAAGGGCGTGGCTGGCAGAAAAACATCCGCGTAAACTGCACTTTCGGTCAGAAATAAATCCTGTGCCACGATGAATTCAAACTGCAGCATGTGGCGGCGGGTCTCGTTCAGATTCGGCTCAGACATCATCGGGTTTTCACCCATGATGTAGAGACTGCGCACCCCGCCCGGGTGGGCCTGGGTCATGATTTCGGTGGTGGTCAGTCCGGGCCGGCGTGAAAGACCTCCGGGTTCGATGTTCCAGGCTTGCTCCCATTCTTCAGCCACACCGGGAGTATCGACGCGCCTGTAACCAGGAAAATGGAAAGGCATGGCACCCATATCTGAGGCGCCCTGGACGTTATTTTGTCCGCGCAGAGGGTTCAGCCCGGTACCGGGGCGCCCGATCTGCCCGGTCAAGAGCGCCAGGTTGATCAGAGCCAGGGCGCTGGCGGTGCCGTGCGAAAGCTGAGAAATACCCATGCCCCAATAAATGGCGGCCTTGCCGGCCGTGGCATAACTGCGGGCAGCTTGCCGGATCAGGTCGGCGGGCACACCGGAGATGGATTCGGCATACTCGGGCGTAAATTTTTCAAGCGTGGCAGCGTACGCTTGATAGCCCTCCGTGCGCGCCTCGATAAAGGCGCGGTTAACCAGGCCCTCCTGCACAATGACCTGCGCCATGGCGCTGAAAACCGGGACATTGGTGCCAGGTTTGAGCGGCAGCCACAATTCGGCAAAGTCCACCAGGTCAATACGGCGCGGGTCAATCACAATCAGTTTTGCGCCAAGTTTGCGGATGGCTTTTTTCATCTGCAAGGCGATAATCGGGTGGTTCTCACTGGTGTTTGAACCGGTCACAATCAGCACATCGTTCTGCAGCACTTCGCTGGCAGTATTCGACATGGCCGAAGTACCCAGGGCCTGCAGCAGGGCCACCACGCTGCCGGCATGGCACAAACGCGTACAGTGATCGATGTTGTTGGTGCGGAACAGCGAGCGGTACATTTTTTGGAGCAGGTAATTATCTTCATTGGTGGCCTTGGCACAGCAGTAAACCGCCATCGCATCCGATCCATCACGCCGGTAAATAGCGGTTAACCTGTCAGCCGTCAGGTTGAGGGCGGTTTCCCAATCGACTTCCACCCAATCGCTGGGTGCGGACCCATTGAGCGTGGCCTGCGGAAAGTTAGCCCGCTCAGGACCCGGCTGACCATCTTCGAGCAGGTAGCGCCGCACCATCGGCGCGCGGATACGCTGCGGGTGATAGATGTAATCGAAACCAAAGCGGCCCTTGACACACAGGTTGCCGTGATTGACCGGCGAGTCAAAGGGTGAGCTGACGCGATAGATAAAATCGTCTTTAACATGCAGCTGCAGGGTGCAGCCCACTCCACAATAAGGACAGGTCGTGCTGACAATTTTCTCAGGCTTGATCATTCTACCTCCCGGCTCTGCGGCTGGATTTTCGATCCACGCTGGAAATTTGTTCGGGCGAAAGCCCCTGCTCCAGCAAAAACTCACGCTTGGGCTTGAGTGCTCCGCTCGGGCAAACCCCCACACACTGACCACAAAAAACGCAGCTGGTGGCGGGCAGCGGGTTATCAAAAAACGTGCTGATCTGGGTCTCAAAACCACGCCCGCTGAAGTTAATGGCGTAGGTGTATTGGGCATCCTCTGCGCAAACCTGCACGCAGCGCCAGCACAGGACACATTTGGAGTAATCCCGCAGGTACATCGGGTTGTCATCCTTGACGGGAACTGTGCGCGAAACGGCACCAGGGAACCGCGCGGCAGAGGCGCCATATTCATCCATCAAGACCAGAATTTCAGGCGCGTCTGACAAATAGATCGGAAGAGCGTCGTGTAGGGAAAGAGTGTTCAGAGCCGTGTA
>CAZLJB010000482.1:0-3324 GCA_964559195.1 uncultured Anaerolinea sp.
ATTTCATTCATTTGATACAAGCTGCAAGCCTGAGTCTTTTTGGCATACAGGAACAATATATAGCCACCAACCAGCCAAAATTATAGACCCAGGAAACTGGCAATTTCCGGGCTGGCCGGGTTGGAAAACACTTCCTGCGATGCACCGATTTGGGCTATTTTTCCATCCAGCATGACCGCCACACGGGTAGCGAGGCGGGCAGCTTCCTTCAAATCATGGGTAACAATAATCGTCGTGGTACCGGTTTCCAACAGAATGGCTTTCAAATCATCCAGCAAACGCAGGCGGGTCGGTGCATCCAGGGCGCTAAATGGTTCATCCAGCAAGAGCAGCTCGGGGTTTAGCACAAAGGCGCGCGCCAGGCTGACCCGCTTGGCTTCTCCGCCTGAGAGATTGGAGCCGGGTCGATCACACAGCCCGGCAATTCCTACCCGCTGCAGCCAGCGATTTACTTTTTCGGTGATATGCGCACGCGCAACCCCGCGATACCGCAAACCCAGGGCTACATTTTCAAATACCGGCATGTCCAACAGAAGCGGTTCCTGCAAAACCAGGGCAATCCGACGACGATACTCAAGCAGCGCCAGTTCTTTAATTGGAACACCGGCCCAACTCAAATTGCCAGAACGAGGCTGCAGCAGACGCGCCAGGGTTAATAACAGGCTGCTCTTACCGGTGCCGTTGGGCCCAACGACTGCGAGAACCTCGCCTTGATCAATCGTGAGAGACTCTATTTCCAATACCTGGCGTTTGTCACGATAAACTACCAGGTTGTTAATTTCCAGTAGGGCGCTCATCGCTGTTTTGCTCCATGCTGCTGGATCCAGGTCAGAGCATAATTAATCAAAAGCGTGATAAGTAACAAGAAAGCCCCCAGGATAATGGCACGCGCAAACTCACCCTTGTTGGTTTCAAGCACGATGGCAGTGGTCAGAACCCTGGTCTGACCCTTAATATTACCACCCACCATCATGGACGCGCCAACTTCGGAAATAACCGAGCCAAACCCGGCCATAAGTGCCGCCAGCAAGGGCAGGCGCGCCTGCCACCAGAGCGTAACAACCATCTGGGGCATGGATGCACCCAACCCGAGCAGCTGAAGCTGCAAGCGGGTGTCCAATTGCTGTAGGGCCGCAGCCGTTAAACCGGTCACTACCGGCGCAGCAATGATGGTCTGGGCAATAATGATGGCAGTTGGGCTATAGATAAGCTGGAAATCTCCCAGAGGCCCGGAACGCCAGAGCATCATCGCGACTGCCAACCCTACTACGACCGGCGGCAGGGCCATTCCGGTATTGACAATTGTTAATAGCAAAGAACGTCCGTTGAATTTTGAAAGCGCCAGGAATGTACCGAAGGGTAAGCCAATCAGGACGCTGATCAGCGTCGCGATCCCTGAAACTTTCAGCGAAAGCAGGGTAACCGCCCAGACATCCGGGTCACTAAAGATGGTCTCAAGAAAAGATAACATGGGGTTCAGAATTGCAATGCTTCCGATAGTGCCCTTTAAGATAAAGCAGGATAAGGACGACGGTTTGCTGTGCTGTTATACCAGCTTTTGGCTGGCAGAAGCCGGCAATTCGGGTTGAAAAAGGGTGAGGCGAATCCCGAAATGGACTTCGCCTCACCCTTAATTAGCTGGATAGGCCAACAGCCGAACGTACCAAAGAGCAACTCGCCTGTTTGGGCGTTAGTTCAATCCCAGGTCGGCGTCAGTCTTGGTGGCATCCGGGAAGAACAGGACCTGGCCATATTTATCGACACCGAACTTGCCAATGACAACCTGCGTGGCCGGGTCAGTCATAAACTTGAGGAAAGCAGTAGCCCCTTCATAGTTGACCTTGGGCCATTTGGCCGTGTCAACGGTGATGACGTGGTAAACATTGAGCATGGCATTATTGCCTTCCAACAGGATCTCGAGCTGCAGCTTGGATTTATTAGCAAGGAAGGTGGCCCGGTCAGTGAGCGTGTAGCCGCCTTTTTCTGATGCAATAGTCAGCGTGGGGCCCATGCCCTGGCCAGTTTCAACATACCAGGCTGGTTTTGTACCGGCGGGATCGAGACTGGCTTTTTTCCAGAAATCAAGTTCCTTGGTGCTGGTACCAGATTTATCGGCACGAGCAAAAAACAAGACCTTGGTCGGATCGGCATCACCGGCCTTGGCAATCGCAACAAAGGCATCCTTGGGACCAAGACCCTTGATCTGGGCCGGGTCAGCCGCCGGGCCAACCAGAATAAAATCATTGTGCATGATCAGGGCGCGATCCTTGCCCCAACCACCCGTCATGAACGCCTTTTCAGCAGCCGGCGAGTGAACCAACAGGACATCGGCATTGCCTTCCTGGGCCATCTGGATGGCAGCGCCCGAACCAACCGCAACTGTCTTGACTTTATAGCCAGATTGCTGTTCAAAAAGTGGGATGAGAACATCCAACAAACCAGAATCCTGGGTAGAAGTGGTGGTGGCCAGGATCAAATTTGGATTGGCCGGACCAGCAGGGGCAGCTGTGGGAGGAACAGCAGTCGGTTCAGCAGGTGGCGCAACCGTTGGAACTGCAGTAGGTACCGGTGTGGCCGCTGGTGCGCAGGCAGAAAGCCCAATCACCAGGATCAACAATAGACTGAATAACAACTTATGGGTCGAATTTTTCATTTTTTCTCCGTTATAACTATTGATTGGACTTTGCTGAAATACGGTGAACACCCAGCACAACCAATGCGCCAAGCAGACCACCGATCAGACCGAATAACAAGTGGCTGGAAATAGGGTAGACCACCCCATACCGGAATGACCCAAACGACCAGCCAGAAAGAATTGTAATAACCAGGCGGGTGACCGGTTTGGTGATGTGAGCCAGCCCACCCAAAATGGCCAGAAACCAGACTTTATTGGCATATCCAGGCAGATAGCGAAAGGCAAGATCCATTACCAGGCCAGGCAAGAGGTAGATCAACCATATAAAAGGATCCCGCTCAGCGCCAAAAATCGGCAGCATTGCCATGCCAGAGGCGCCCAGACTGGCCAGAGTGCCAGCACCCTTAAAGCGTGACATGGAACGACCTATTACCAGGAGCGCCATCCACTCAATGCCATGATAACCAGGCAGCGCCAGGGCCATCCGAAAAGTCTGGTGCAACACGACAGCCAGCGCGCCAGTGCCAAGCAGCAGGAGGGCTTCCCACCAGGTCAGCGTGCCATTAATTGGAAAGGTTTTTGATGTGTTCTTTTGAGAGAATGTGCCATTCATTATTTCGCTCCTCCACAAACAGAATTGGCTGGCCTCCGCGCAAGATGGGTCGCACCCACTCACCAACGTCCACCAG
>CAZLJB010000483.1:0-3315 GCA_964559195.1 uncultured Anaerolinea sp.
AGATAGCTTCAGGTGACTGGAGTTCAGACGTGTGCTCTTCCGATCTGGATGGTTATCGTATCACACGCGCATTAGTCGAAGAGATGAATGTTATCCCGGATTTTCGCGAACCCGATAATATTCGCTTTGGATTGACCCCAATGTATACATCGTATATGGATGTATGGGAATGCATTGAGCGAATCTGTTGTGTAGTGGGAGAAAAACGCCATTTGCAATACCCAGATATCCGCTTTTCTGTTACTTAACCAAGTCAAATAATGCCAGCAACCAACGGCATATATTAATCCCTATAAGGAGAAAAGAAATGAAAAAAACACTTGTATTCCTCATTATGGTACTGGCTCTGCTATTGGCAGCTTGTGGTCCGGCTGCAGCTTCAGAACCAGAAGCCTGTAAAGCCGCACCAGGCTGCGCCAAAATCGCCAAAGGTCAAACCATCAAAATCGGTTATGCTGGCCCCATGACCGGTGACTATTCTCAATTTGGCGTGGATATGTCCCAAGCCATGAAGATCGCCGTCAAAGATCTTAGCGATTTTCAGGGATGGAAATTTGATCTCGTAGCCGAAGATGATCAAGCTTCCGCCGAAGGTGCTGCTGCTGTAGCCAACAAACTGATTACGGATCCCACCTTCGTTGCCATGGCTGGTCATGCATTTTCTGGTGCAACTTCCGCTGCCATGCCGATTTATGAAAAAGCTGGAATTCCGATGTTGTCGCCTTCTGCTACCAACCCAGATCTGACAACCAAGGGATCAAAGGTCTTTAATCGCAACGCCTTCACCGATGCTGACCAGGCTGCGGGTGCAGGAAAATTCCTGTACGAAACACTTGGCAAGCGAAAATTGGCTGGCATTCATGATGGTACTGATTATGGTCAGGGCCTCGCCAAGGGTGTGGAAGCCAAATTCAAAGAACTGGGCGGAGAAGTAGTTGCTTTTGAAGCCATCACCCCTGGCGAATCTGATTACAGCCCAGTATTAGCTGCGATAGCTTCTAAGTCACCGGATGCGATTTATTTTGGCGGTTATGTTGGTGAAGGGGCTGTGCTTGCTAACGAGTTGAAAGCTGCCGGTTTGGCAGGCGTGGTCTTCTTCGGCGGCGATGGCATTTATGGCAAGGACTTCCTGTCCAAAGCCGGTGCAAACAGTGAAGGTGTCTATTCCGCCACCTTGATCCCTCCTACATCAGATGCGATTGTCAAGTTCAACACAGCTTACAAAGCTGCCTTTGGCACCGAAGCCGGTGTCTTATCAGCCTACACGTGGACATCCTACGACTCTTTTATGGCGCTGGCTGAGGCGGTCAAGAGTGTCGCAGTCGTTAGCGGTGATACCCTCTATATTCCTCGCTCCGCACTCGTTGCCGCAGTGCGTGGCATTAAGAATTACCAGGGCCTGGCTGGTGTAATCACCTGCCGCGACAACGGCGAATGTAATGCCTCTGGGCCAGTCTTTTATGTCGCAAAAGGCGGCAAGTGGGTACCTGCCAAATAAATTGTACAAAACCGAAACAATTCTGATTCATCGGTGTAAGTACATTTAAACATTGATTTTCCGGGGATTGTCGCTTCGGTATTTTAGATACGACAATCCCCAGCATCAACTAAACAAAGGCAATATTTTTCATGGACAAACCGAAATCATCACCAAACCAATTTCTGCTGAACTCAGTGCGGAATATCCGTCCTGTTATCAGTGTGATAATTACCATTTTCCTGCTTTGGCGGCTTTTTCAAGTTATTGTTATTGAACACGATTTTAACGCAGCTACATGGGTAAGATTTGGACTTTCTGGCCTGATACTGGGTGGAATGTATTCCCTGATTGCCATCGGATACACGCTGGTTTACGGCATCATGTTCATGATCAATTTCGTCCATGGTGAAGTGATGATGCTTGGTGCTTTTGGGGGTTATTTCGCACTAGAATTATTTCGTTTTATCCCCATGCCAAGCCCGGAAAACCCGAATTTAAATTTTCTAAATGCTCATCCAATCATAGCAATTATCCTGGCGTTTGCCGCCGGTATTTCGGTTTCGGCCGTTGCCGGGTATTTTATTGAAAAAATTGCGTACCGGCCTCTTCGTAAAGCACCACGCCTGATCCTTTTGATCACAGCAATCGGCGCATCAACTTTCCTTCAAAACCTAGCCATGCTTTTATTTGGGCCCCAACGTAAGAATGTAATTAACCCCGATATCCTGGACCGCGGTGCGGGTTGGACTATTATGGTGTCTGGCAGTCCGGTGCTTATATCGTATACCGGAGTTTTTTCTCTGACGCTCTCTGCCTTACTCATGATCGGTTTATATATTATTGTACAACGGACTAAATTAGGACGGGCCATGCGCGCTGTCGCTTCGGATAAAAACACTGCATATCTTATGGGTGTAGATGTAGATGATGTCATCAGCAAAACCTTTATCATCAGCGGTGTGCTGGCAGGTGCTGCTGGTGTAATGTGGGATATTCACATGGGCCTGGTCAACCATTATATTGGTTTCCTGCCCGGCATTAAAGCTTTTACGGCAGCGGTGATGGGTGGAATTGGCAATATACCTGGCGCAATGCTGGGTGGAATGTTTCTTGGAATAATCGAAGCGATTGGTCCCGCAGCAATGGGAATCGATTTTCAGCTAAAAGATGTCATCGCTTTTTCAATCCTGGTCCTGGTTTTGATCGTTCGACCATCGGGCATTCTGGGTGAAAAATTATCGGAGGAAAAACTATGAAAACTTCTCCAAGACAGAATGGTATGCAAACCGGGGTCGCTTTTGGGGTGATTATTGTCACGATGTTCCTGATCGGGTTCACAATTATCGGTTCACAACTCATTGGAAAGGTATTGGGCAACGAGGCCAGTTCCGGGATGCCTGCGGTCGCATATTTTGCCATTTTCATGATATTGATTGGGTTATGGTGTGGCAGCATGGCTGCTAAAAAACCAGTTACCGGATCGGACAATTTGAAAGATGCCATGTTCTCAGGCTTGATTGCCGGGCTGATTTGCGGAATGTTTGCGGCACTGATAGGATTTATTTTTGGTTCACTTGCTGTCAACAAAATTGATGTTCGAAGCTATTTGGTTTCAGTCTCACCGGAATCGATCAAACTCTTTTTATATGATCAAGAACCTGTGGTGGGTAGCCTTTTAATGCTCGTCTCCATGGTACTCTCCAGCCTGGTTGGGTCCACGCTGGCATGCAACATGCGGACGAATGGCAAGTATAAGACAATCGTTGAGAATGCAAGTTCATCGATCATGAGTTTATTCCACTCACCACAGATCAATGCTCTTGCAAAAAATAAAT
>CAZLJB010000484.1:0-3312 GCA_964559195.1 uncultured Anaerolinea sp.
TCGCATAACCCAGGCATGGCCTTGCAAACCATGCTTGCTCAAGAAGCAGATTATGACCCAAATATTTTGGCATCATTCCGCACGCTGGTCATGCGAAATCAAAGTCAACCTTCTAATCAGACTTCAAGCGCACCCAGAGGCGAAAAGGAAATTAGAGTGGATGCCATCCGGTTGGGAATGCTGCTCTCAAGAGATGTAATCGATAAGGACGGCAGCCTGGTTGTTTCGAAAGGCCCGCTTAATAACGAAGTTTTATTGCAAAAGTTGATAAACTGTTCTCGTTCTCAAACTATTTTAGAGCCAATATTTATCGAAAGTGGTTTCTAGCCTACAATCAATTCGGATTTAATCCGCGGCTCATCTTCCACCCCCTTTTAGCAACACCTGACTTCTGAACCTGGTAGCCAGAGCCGATGGTTACTGGTCGTTATCCGTGGGGGCGCCGGTCAGCTTGTAACCCAGTCCGCGCAGCGTGATCAACAGCTGTGGGGTGTTGGGATCAATTTCGATTTTCGTGCGCAGCCGCCGCACCAGATTTTCAATCTGGTAATCATAGATTCCGGTCTGGTATTCCGCCCAGACACTACGGCCGATTTCATCCTTGGAACAGACCAGTCCGCGCTTCTGGTACAGGTGGGCCAGCAGGCTGAATTCCTTGGGCGAGAGCGTCACCAATTGGCGGTTAATGCGCACCTGCCCGGCTGCCAAATTGAGCTCCAACTCTGGGAAGGGGCTTTCGCGGGTGGTGGTTTCAGGGTCAAAAAACAAGAAGTTTACCTCGCCAATCCGGATCTGATCGCCATCCCGCAGCATGCTTTTGGTCTGCAGTCGTTCTCCGTTTAGATAGGTTCCGTTGGTGCTTTTATTGTCCTGCAGCCAAACCCGCCGGCCTTCGCGCAAGATGTGGGCATGTTCGCGCGAGGCACGCTGACTGACCACCACGATCTCGTTTTCCACATCCCGGCCAATCTTTATCAGATTCCCCAATAGCAAATGTTCCTGCCCGGATGGGTCTTGCAAATAGGGCGACGCTGGATCACTCATACAGAATCGCCTGGTGTTATTTGTGTTCGGATGTAATCCAAAGCTGCTCTCCGTTACTGGCCAGTTCTATCCAACCACTTTGATCAGTGCGGATCAGGTTGTAGTCTTTGAAGCTGCTGATCACATCCGCTGAGGGCAGGCCCTGCGGGTCGCCGGCTGCCACGCTCAGAATGGCCACCTGGGGCCGCAGGTTAGCCAGCCATTCGGGTGGGTTGGATGGGCCGTAACCGCTTTCAGCTAACAGGAGCGCGGTCACCGGGCCCAAGCCCTGGCCGTTGTTTAATATGGAAAGCACATCTGCATTAATACCGACCGGCAGGATGGTCTTAAATTTGCCCATCTCCAGGCTTAGCACTGCTCCACGGGCTGAAACTACCAGGAAACGCAGCGTAACCCCATCTCCCAGATCGAAGGCAGAATTCGTCTCGGCCAGTTTATCGGGGATCTTGATGTTCGTCAGCCATTGTTTCAGCCGTTCCGATGAAAACGAAGCCTGGGCATTGCCGGTCCAGAAGACCGATTTGGGGCGGTATTGTTCCAACAGTGTGGGCAGGGCTGCCACCTGGTTTTCCTGGGTGGAAGCCACCACCAGGCTTTCGAACCCGCGCCGGAAAGGTGGAATGCGCCGCCCGAGCTGATCTGCCAGGCTGGCAGGACTCCCGCCGCCATTGATCAGGACATACTTGCCGCTCGGGGTGGTGATCAGGATGCCGTCCGCCGAGCCTACATTCAAGAATAACACATGCAGGCGGCCATCCGGCATGTTCAGGACGGAGCGCCAGGTTAACACGGTCAAGATCGCCAGCACTGAGAACACCAGGGCCGGGGTTGCCAGGTTTTTGACCCGCACCCAGGCGAAGGTCAGGCCAAACAGCACCAGATAAAAAGCGATCGCAGCCAGCAGATGGAATTCGCCCAGGCTCAGGACTCCGCCCGGGGCTTTGGAGAAAAATTCCACCATGCGGATGGTGTAGGCTACAAAAGGCCAGGCCACCCAGGCCATGGCCTGTCCGAGCGGCAGGTACAGCTTGCTCAAGATAACAGACAGTCCGCCCAACACCATCACGGCTGGTTGGGCCGGCAAGATGACTGGGTTTGCAATAAAAGAGATCAGCGAGAAGCGCCCAAAATAATAGAGGGTGATGGGCAGAGTGGTCAGTTGGGCTGCAAAAGTCAGGAGAAAGTAATCGGAAAATGGGCGGATTATTCTATCCACACTGGCTGGAGGCAGGTAACGGGATAGCCAGCTTGCGCAAAATTCCTGCAGGGGTTGGGCGTAAATCACCAGGCCGAGTGTGGCCGCGAAGGAAAGCTGGAAGCCGATATCCCACAGCACCATTGGGTTGATCAAGGCCATCAGCAGGGCCGCGGCTGCCAGCCCGGTGGCTGCCAGACTGCGCCGTCCAAAGAGACCGCCGATCACGGCCATCGAGCCCATCACGGCTGCCCGCACTACCGATGCGCTGGCTCCAACCAGCAGGGTGTACAGGATAATGCCCAGGATGGATAAGAGCGCCCCCCACTTTTTCCCGAACAGGAAAGAGAGCAGCATGATAAAAACGGCCGCCACAATCGCAATGTTGAAGCCTGATATGGCGATGATATGTGCGGTGCCGGTATCCTTGAAGGCTTGCTGAAGCTCGCCCGGTATATTATTGTCTGCCCCCAGCAGTATACCGCTCAACAGCGAAGCTTCCGGGTTGGGGAAGAGCTGGTAAATCCGCTTAAGCATGCTGTTGCGGAAGCGAATCATCAGGGCCCAGAAAGGGTCGATCTTTTTGCCGGGCAGGATGGTGATGGTGGAAGTTTGCAGGATGGATTGGATGCCTTGCCGGGCCAGGTAATCGCGATAGGAAAAATCCTCGCTTTCCTGGGGCGTTTGCAGGTAACCCCGCACGCGGGTCAGATCACCATAATTAACGCTGTACTCGTTGGACAGGTTGACCAGCACATCCCCGTGTACAGGGATGTCGCCCTGTCCCAGGTCGACGGCAGTGACATTGAGGCGCAGGTTGATGGCAGTATCGCGGATATCGGGCGCCTCGCTCACGTAACCAGTCACATAGATTTTACGATCCAGGTCGTTGTAAGAGGCCAGCAGGCTGGGGGAGAGCACCGGTTGGGCCATCTGGTAACGGGCTGCGCCCAGGAATAGGCTGACGGGCAGCAGCAGCAGGGCCAGGGCCAGCTGCGGGCGCAGGCGTCTCAGCACCAACGCCGCGAGCAAACTCAGAAAGGCAAGCTGAAACCAGACCATGGATGAAAGGG
>CAZLJB010000485.1:0-3308 GCA_964559195.1 uncultured Anaerolinea sp.
CAACCTGCCGGCAGCACCTACTTTTGCTGATGTATCAGCCATTGGACGCCTGGCTGTGGATGAATACCTGAGTGGAAATGCTGACGAAGTTTACCTGGTCTACACTGACTTTATCAACATGGTAAGACAGGACCCCACATTAAAGAAATTGCTACCCCTGGAGGTCGATGCCGGTCAGGATCGAGTAGAGAATTTCGAAAACATAAAACATGTTTCCGCTGCTTATCAGTACGAGCCGGCGGAACGTGAAATTCTCGACGAAATCCTTCCCCGATTTACAGCGCTGCAGGTATATCAGGCAATCCTTGAATCATTGGCATCAGAACATGCAGCCCGAATGGTTGCGATGCGCAACGCGACTGATAACGCAAACGAATTGGTATCAGCATTACAACTACAATATAACAAGGTTCGTCAACAAACCATCACGAGCGATATGCTCGACATCGCGGGCGGCGCAGAAGCGCTTGCTCAGGCTAATACTAATGCTGGAGGCGAAAATGGCTAATGCAAATGGCCGGGTAGTACAAATTTTAGGTGGTGTGGTGGATGTTGCCTTCCCTGAAGGTGAGCTTCCAAAAATTTATGAAGCCATCGAAGTTGAGCGTGATAATAATGACCCGCTTGTACTTGAGGTTCAAAAACATTTAGGAAGTAATTGGGTTCGTACTGTGGCAATGGACACAACCGACGGACTTCAACGTGGTGCCAAGGTTTCAGCAACCGGCAATCCAATTCTTGTGCCTGTTGGTCTTTCCACCCTTGGGCGGATTTTTAATGTTTTAGGGAAACCAGTTGATGAAAAGGGATCAGTAAAAGCAGAAGCTTTCTATCCTATTCACCGATTAGCTCCAAAATTTTCAGAACAAGCAACGGGTGTCCAGATTTTTGAAACCGGCATCAAGGTCATTGACCTGATCGCTCCATTCACCAAAGGTGGGAAAACTGGAATTTTCGGTGGTGCAGGTGTTGGAAAGACAGTGGTTATCACTGAACTTATCTCTTCCATCGCTCGTGTTCATAAAGGAAACTCGGTTTTCGCGGGAGTTGGCGAACGCACTCGTGAAGGCACATCATTATTCCGTGAAATGATCGAATCCGGAGTTATGAAAGACACGGTCATGGTCTTTGGTCAAATGAACGAACCTGCAGGTGTACGCTTGCGCGTTGCCCTTTCAGCGCTTGCCATGGCTGAATATTTCCGTGACCAAGGTAAAGATGTGCTTCTATTCATTGACAACATTTTCCGCTTTACAATGTCTGGATCTGAAGTTTCCGCACTTCTGGGCCGAATGCCTTCCGCAGTAGGCTACCAACCCACTCTTGCCACTGAAATGGGCGAATTACAGGAACGTATCACATCCACTCGGACAGGATCAATCACATCCATGCAAGCCGTTTATGTTCCAGCTGACGATTATTCAGATCCGGCTCCAGTGGCGACCTTTACCCATCTCGACGCTACAATCGCATTAGAACGTGCTATCTCAGAAAAAGGTATTTATCCGGCCGTTGATCCACTTACCTCGACCAGCCGAATTCTCGATCCAAATATTGTGGGCGGCGAGCATTACACTACTGCCCGTGAAGTTCAGCGACTTCTACAACGCTACAAGGATTTACAAGATATCATCGCCATCCTTGGCGTCGATGAGCTTTCTGAAGATGATAAATTGTTGGTATCACGAGCTCGCAAAATTGAACGATTCTTCAGCCAACCTTTCGTTACTGCTGAACAATTTACCGGAATAAAAGGCGAATATGTGCCACTAAAGGAAACAATTCGATCCTTCCGCGAAATTTTGGATGGCAAGTGCGACGATCTGCCCGAACAGGCATTTATGATGGTCGGCACAATCGACGATGTCCGCGAAAAAGCCGCAAAATTGGCTCAATCTGCCTAATTCGCTGAGGCCGAGTACGCAATGCAATTTCGTTTTGTGATGCGTACTCGGCAAGGATATTGGACCCATGCCTATTCGTTGTGAAATCGTTTCTCAAGACCGGATGGTCTACGAAGGTGACGTGGATATTGTTGTTCTGCCCGGAACAGACGGCGAAATGGGCATTTTACCTCACCACGCGCCTCTTTTAACAACACTCAAGTTTGGATTAATAAAAGTTCGTACACACAGCGAAGAACAAGTTTTCACTGTCGCAGGAGGTGTCGCAGAAATTCAACCATCAATCGTTACAGTGCTTGCTGATGCTGCCGAAAATGTTGAAGAAATTGATGTGACACGTGCCGAGATTGCGCGACAGCGGGCTGCTGATGCGTTGGCATCTGTAAAGACAGAAGATATGGATGCATATTTGGCCCTTGAAGCCGCTTTGCGTCGTTCCAATCTTCGCTTGGATGCTGCCAAGCGTTTCCGAACTGGAAAACGTTCTACATACATGGAAGAGTAAACCGCCCAAATGGCTGGATTTTCGAAAGACCTTGGAATTGATCTAGGGTCTATTTACACACGTATCTCTGAAGGCTCACGCATCATTGTGGAAGAACCCACAGTGGTGGCTATTGATGTTGCTGACCAAAAAATTGTTGAGGTCGGACGCCAGGCCAGAGACATGGAAGGTCGTGTCCCGGACACAATTGAAGTAGCTCGCCCCCTCCAAAATGGAGTTATAGCCGACTACGAAATTACTGAAAGCCTTCTGCGAGTATTACTGCAGCGCGTAAGTGGACCAGTCAGGATATTCAAACCAAACGTTATGATTTCTGTACCGTTCGGTGTCACAAGTGTTGAAAGCCGGGCAGTACACGAAGCTGTATTACAGGCTGGCGCTCGTGATGCATACCTTATCCAACAACCTTTA
The DNA here is from genome assembly GCA_964559195.1 of uncultured Anaerolinea sp. GTDB lineage: Bacteria > Chloroflexota > Anaerolineae > Anaerolineales > Villigracilaceae > UBA5195. The sequence goes on from CAZLJB010000485.1 coordinate 2,821, forward strand.
GCTGCAGCGCTTGGTGTAGACTTGCCAATCAACTCGCCTTCGGGAAACATGGTTGTTTGCCTTGGCGGCGGAGCTACTCAATGCGCAGTATTGGCAATGTATGGTATTGTTTCCGCTGAAACCATGCGGGCTGGCGGTCAAGCAATGGATGATTATATCGTCACTTATATTCGAAGAAAATACGGAGTTATCATCTCTCCAATCACTGCTGAGCAGCTAAAAGTCAAGATTGGCGCTGCTGTGCCTCAGGATACTGAACAGGGTATGGAGGTTCAGGGCCAAGACCAGGTAAGCGGTCTCCCAAGACCAGTTACCCTGACAACCGGAGAAATCGTTGAAGCTTTGCAAGAACCACTAAGACAGTTAACCGAAACTTGCCGACGCGTGCTTGAAAAAACCCCTCCAGAACTTGTCTCCGATATTATCGATCGCGGAATGGCCCTTACAGGTGGTGGGGCGTTGTTACGCGGGATAGACAAGCTATTAAC
>CAZLJB010000486.1:0-3301 GCA_964559195.1 uncultured Anaerolinea sp.
CCCGCGGGTTTGGAGGCAGGTGGCGTGGCCGGTCTGATCCCGCGGGGCGGAGAGATTAGGCAGGCAGCCTGGTCGCTGGCTTTGTTAGCCCATCAGTCACATATAAAAGGTTATGTGTAAGATCAACCCATGTAAGTGCTCTGGGTGGTGTAAAAAATATCTGGTACTTCCAAAAATACAGTGATTTTCATGGCATAAAATACCGTACAAGTACGGTAAGCCGATCAGCAAGAGTATGAAATAATAGCATCAGATAATCGTTTTACCATTTCAAAAATCGTTGAAGTGCTGCTGCTCGAAACGAGGAGATTGATCAATGAATAAAAATTCGCTGGATAGTGAGACAAGCCCGGTGGAGTTTGATGTCAGGAACCGGCGCGCCATCCTGTCACGTTTTTCTAGCTGTGATGATTTGGATACGTTAAAGGTTGTCGCCAATTTCCTGGGTAATGCGAGCCCGGTTGTGTGCGAAGCAGCGGCCAAGGCGCTGATCCGCTGCGCCAACCCGCAAGCCGCCCAGGTCGCCAGCCCGCACCTCTTTTCGAGTGAACTTTCTGAACGCAGTTTCGCGCTGATGGTGCTGTCCAACCTGGGCGAAAATGCGCTGATCGAACTCAGCAGCCTGCTTCAGGACGATGATCCGGATATTCGCAAATTTGTCTGCGAAGCCTTGATGAATATTCCTGGCCAGGCCTCCAATGATCTATTGTGTTCTGCCTTGCAGGACAGCGCTCCCAGCGTGGCCGCCGCGGCGGCAGAAGCGCTCGGCCAGCACAGGCAGCCGTCGGCCAGCGGCCCATTAATGGAGGCCTTCCAAAATTCATCCAGCCGGGTGCGCATCGCCATTCTAAGCGCCCTGGGGAATATCGGGGGCAGCCAGGCCCTGGCAGTCATCAGCCAAAATGCCCATAAAATGACGGATGCAGAACTGTGCGTGGCCATTCAGGCTACCGGCTGCGCGGGCGAAAGTGACCCTGATTTGGCCTGGAGCTTCTTGTTGGATTGCTTTGGTTCTGCCAACCCGGCCGTGCAAAATGCGGTTCTGACCACCACCAGTACCCTGTTTGGAAGAGGTCTGAGCATGCCGCAGGATTGCATGCAGTTTGTTGCCAAAATGGTTGATGATCGAATTATGGACTCAAACCCGGGCATTCGACTGGCTGCCGCGCAGGTCTTGAGCGCTTCCATCAACCCGGAAGCGGTTGAGGGACTGCGCTTATTATCGAATGACCCAGACCAGCGCGTCAAGAATATGTCACTCAAGGGTTTGATCCTGAACAGGGTTTTCAGCCTGCCAGAGCTGGTAAATATCGCTAAAAATCACACCGGATCGGATGAAGTTCGATTGTTGGCGCTGCGTGCCACTGCCCTGGCGCACGATCCAAGCAGCTTGCTGCCATCCAGAATTTCGCAAAATCTGGAACGGATCGTCAAGGAAGCCGGGCACGAACAGATCACAGCCGCGGCCATCTGTGCCCTGCTCTGCCTTGCGCCTGAAAAAGGCATCCCGTTGATCCTGGCCTGCTTTAAGCAAGGCAGCGAGCCTCAAATGGAAAACCTGGTGCATGAGTTGGCGGGCATCCAACCCCGCGAACTGACCTTGCTGATGATTGAAGGCTATGATGACAGGCAGCTGCGCCTGGCATTATTCCAGATATTTCATGAGGAAAAGAAAGGCGTCTATTTGGGAAATTCGATCTATGGGCGCGCCTTGCTAACGGCCAGCATGGGCGATGAAGATTGGATGATCCGGGCTTATACAATCTCGATTCTTACCAATATCCGGATGGCCTGGGCCAACAACTTGATCCGGCATGCCTGTTTTGATCTGGACACCCGGGTGCGCTTTCGTGCACTGGATACGGTTTTAAAGGCAAAAAATGAAGAAATCGACCCGAAATGGTTGGATGTGTATCGCCAGGATGAGAGCGTCCATATCCGCAACCTGGTGAAAAGCTACTCCGAGCAAATGAATCAGCCTGCTTGAATTAGACGAAGGGTTGGACAACCTGATCTGCAGGTTGATCTATGCTGATAGCCAGTCGGGCTGCCGGGTGCAAATGGTTCTACCGCCATTCGACCTGGAATAATAGTGGAGCGAAAAATGACAGACTTGCTGCTTGTGGATAATAAGCCAAATTTTCGGTTGGGCCTGGCGGCCAACTTGCGCAGCGCCGGTTTCAGCGTAGTTGTGGCGGTGGAACCGGGCGAAGGGCTGAAACTCGCCAAAGAAATTCAACCCGGATTGATCCTGTACGATTCAAATATGGCAGGGGCGGATGGCCAGGGTTTTGAGCGCAGCCTGACTTCCGGCAAAGCCAACGCCGCCATCCCGCTGCAAAGTCTGGCAGGTATTCAGGACCCGGCGGCCATAAACAGCGGGCTGAGCCCCATTTCGGATGACTTCATGCTCCAGTCTCTCGATTTTGTTGAGCTGATCGCCCAGACCCAGGCGCTGCTGAAACGCAAGAATTACGCGGAAATGCTCGCCAACCAGGCTGGACGTCATCTAATGGAAAGCCTGGCTATCTCATTGCCGGCCAGTTCAAGCATATTTATTCGAACCTGCCGGGATGTTTTACTCCAATCGTTGGGGATGCTCGCAAACCAGCAAGCGCCGGTTGACCAATATCTGGATTATGCCCGCAAGAGCGCCTACCGCTTGAAAGTTGCCCTGGAAACTTTGGGCTGGATGGTCGAATACGACCGGGCGCATTACCCGTCCTCGGGTGAGCAGCTGGATCTGGATTATTCATTTTACGACCCAATAAATGAGGTTTTTGAAATCTGGCATGCCAGGCAGCTTAAATTGGATTTACGGGTTAATCCCGGGCTAACGCTCTTCACACCGGCGCGTGTTTTCAGCCAGGTGATTTGTCACCTGGTCGATAATGCCTGCAAATTCAGCCCGCCGGGCGGTTGGGTGCAGGTCACGCTGCAGGCCAATGGCCCGGATGACTTGCTCTTTACGGTCCAGGATCAGGGCCCCGGCATCCCGGCTGACAGGCGCGAGGCGGTTTTTGATCGGTTTGCCTGTCTATCCAGCCAGCCAGGGCAGCCTGAAAATCAGGGCATGGGGCTGGGCTTATTTATGGCCCGTTCCTTTGCGAAGACCCAGGCCGGGACGGTTAATGTGCTATCGACTGCCACAGGCTGCAAAGTGGGAATGACACTGAAGAATAAACCTTACCGTTTCAATTCTAACGGCCTGCACCGCAGATAAGGGCTTTGCCAACCGGCGCACGCGCAAGAGCCTGGGGGATAAATCCCCGGCTCAGTGCTCAAGAAAGTCCTTCGGACT
>CAZLJB010000487.1:0-3296 GCA_964559195.1 uncultured Anaerolinea sp.
GCCGGGTTACCCCAGCGGTAAAGCAGGTCGCCGCCCTTGCCGTGCTTGCCTCCAGTGTGCCCGGCGGATTCGGCGATGGTGGTGCTGTGGTCGATAATCCAGATCTCACTATTGCCGCGCACGCTGAGCAGAATCTGGTCGAGCTGCGGGTTGTAGTCGATCGAGTTCATGTGGTTCCAGAAGGCCGGAATGTTCCGTCCTTCGTCGTCATGCTGGATCAGTTCCGGGTGATTCGCCACGCTGGCATAATTTTCTTTGGTATTGTCGAGATCCTGCACCAAGTGATCCCAAACATGCCATTCCCAGACCACCTGGCCGCCGGACGGATAAGTAGGCTGTACCTCGATGACCGAATCGGGGAGCATCATGTTTCGCTGCTTCACCTCACCAGCCAGTTTCGCGGCTGGAAAACCGGCAGCGATCGCCTGGTCATAGGTTTTATTCTGGACAGCCAGCATCAGGACGTTGCCGTTAGGCAGGATGTGAATATCGTGGTGTTGCATGGCCTGGTCACTGGAATAATCAAACTCCCACACCAGATTGTCATCCCAATCATATTCCTCGATGCGCCCACCTTCACCGCCGCCGGTGCTGAGCCTGCCTTTCGTCATGCAGGATCGCAAAAGATGACCGTTTTCCAAGAGATAAACCGATTGGCCCGGCTCATTTTTGCTGGCGGTCCAGGAATGCACCACCTGTCCATTATTATCAATCAGATATGTGGCCGTGTTATGTTTGGGCGCGAAAAGGGTGTAACCTTGAAAGGCTTTATCGGTATTCAAGATCAGCCCGACCGTCTGACTGGCATCCCCAGGGTTAAAGGTTTGGGAAGCAGGCTGCGTAACCGCAGCGGGCGTATTTTCGATCACAACCGGTTGAGATACAGGGGAAGAAGATACTGATTTTGCAGTTGACTGGGCAGTGGGGGAAGACGAGGCTGATTCTCTGGTTGCCACAGGAACAGCTGAACAAGAAGCCAGAAGTACAAGGATTATCGATGTAATAAGATTTCTTTTGAGTTTTGTGATCATTAGATACTCTTTTTTTCAGGTATGAAAACCGATGCGCTGGGCGTTTTGCCTATTTCTTTAGCACAACCCGAAAACCGACATGGTAATAAGGATGGTTGGGATCCTGAGGGCCGCGGAAGTAACCTGGATCTCGATTGGATACCCGTGAGTGCCCCCATTCGCCGTTGTACCAGTTGCCACCGCGCATAACATGATAGGGTTTGCCGTCGGGCATTGGTGAACCGCTTTCTGGTCCTGGCGGGTTGACAGATGGACTGGTTCGATAATAGTCGCGCCCATACCAGTCGTTGACCCACTGCCAGACATTGCCAGCCATATCGTACAGGCCATAGCCATTGGCTGCATCGGAAGTCTGATAGGTTTGTTGAGGTCCTGGCCAGTTGAATTCACTTTTCTGGTGCAGTTTGCCATTGTAGAACCCTGCCGGGGTTGTCCAGGGATAAGGACCCGCTTCGTAGGGATCGCCGGAACCCGGCCAGTTGGCTTTTGTGTTGTCCGGTTCATTACCCCATGGAAAGTTGTAGTACGGGTTGGACTGTCCGCCGCGGGCGGCATATTCCCATTCCGCTTCTGTGGGCAGGCGATATCCACTACTGGAAATGTCGCACTTCCAGGTTGTCGGGTCATAACAACCCGAATAACCATTTTTGACGCTCAGCCAGTTGGTGTAAGCGGCGGCTCCCTCCCAGCGGACACTGGTGACGGGATGGTTTTGGCGATTGTCGAGAACAGCTAAGTTGGTTCCGTCCCAGGCTATGGGGCTGAACTCATCAGCCTGGCGGGTCGTGAAATACAGGGTATTTCCTCTTGCGCCGGACACGTTCCCATCGTGCACCTCAATCAGCCCCTGCGAGAGTGCCGAGTTGAGGAACTCTGCGTACTGCTGGTTGGTGGTAGCGTTGATTGCCATGTAGAAAGAGGCCAACTGGAGGGTGTGCAGCGGAATTTCGTCGCTGCCGGGATGCGCCGGGTCAACGTAATTAAAATGGTCGCCCATCTCGAATGATCCGGCTGGAATCAATACCAGATTCTCTTCTGCATAAAATTGGGATGTGGTTGCCATGCTAGCTGCGCCAGGCTGAGTCGGGGTAACAACAGGCTGACCAGCAATGGGCGATACTTCAGTTTGGATCTTGGGCTGGTTGCTGAGCACCGGTGTTTGTCCTTGCGCAGGCGCGGAATTCGCTGCAGTTGGAGCACAAGCTGTGATTAGAATAATGACGAGAATGAGAAGGATGAAGGTTCGTTTCATCTATTTATCTCTTTCAAACGATCACTCCCAACCCTTTCAAGGCTGGGAGTGATCGTTTGATTATTTTTTTACTTGAACAGGAAGTCGGTGTTCGGGATTTCGGGCATCGGGACTGGCTCGGAGTACAGGTACGCGCCGGTGGAGTGCGACTGGTCACCGAGCAGCTCGGTGCGCAGAGCGGTCAGTTGGGCTTTCTGATCAGCGGTCAGGCTCTGGCCGACCTTAGAGAAGTTGACAGCCATGTTGTAGATGATTTCGCCGTCATATGCGCCGTATTGATCCGACAGACTCAGGACAGTGGTTTTGTCGGCAACGCCGCCCGCCAGGAACTTGCGCAGCTCGGTGGAAATTTGTGTGCGGGCAGCCACCAGTCCTTGCAAAGAGGGCTTTTGAGTGGTCACCAGGCTGGTGATAAGCTGAGCCTGATCGGGGGTCAGTTTGTCGAGCATGGTCTGGCCCAGATCGCCGGTCAGGTTAGTGGGGATGGAGTAGGTCGGGTCGCTCATGGCCTTGATGTCTTTCAGGTAGAACGAACCGAAGTAGGTGCCGTGCCGTTCCGGGCAGAAGTAGACGTCCGCTTCAACAGAACCGGCGTACCAGGAGTACATATCGGCAGCGTAGGTCATCACAGCCACTTTCACATCCCGATCGAGGCCCTGGATATCCCCGGGTTCGATCACGGTCGGCCAGGTTTTCATGCCCTTGCCCTTCATCGCATCGAAATAGGCTTTCTGATCGCTGGTAAAGGAACCAACCAGCTTGCCATACAACTCTGCGCGGGCGAAACTGATTTCGCCATCCAGATGGTAGAGTTCGGCGGAATAAGCTTTGATCGCATCTTCGCTCAAGCCTGTTGTCCCGGCAGGCAGGTCGCCGTCCAGCAGGCGGGTGAAGGCCTTGATCAGGACAAAGCGTTTGTAGCCATATTCGCTGATGGCAGCCGTCTGGCTTTTGGCGAGCGCCACCAGTTCGGCGCGCTGCGCGGCGGTCAGGTTGTTGAGGGTGTTCATCGC
>CAZLJB010000488.1:0-3295 GCA_964559195.1 uncultured Anaerolinea sp.
TTGGCGCCATCGCGTGAATAACGGGCCGCTTCGGCCGAATCGCGGGTGACCGCCTGGGCGTTATTGGTGACCTGTTCGATGGCGGTACTGATACGTGTTGCCACCTGAGAAGCTTTGGTGACTGCGTTGGCCTGTTCCTGGGCACCCTTGGCGACACCGTCGATAGCGCGGCTCATCTGTTCGACCGAACTGGCGGTTCGGGTCACGCCGGCTGTCTGTTCTGCGGTGCCCTTGGCGACTTGTTGGATAGTGGTCGCGATCTGGGTGGTGGCCTCGCCGGATTGCTCAGAAGCCTTGGCCAATTGCCCCGAGGCGGATGCTACCGCATTGGCGCTGTCGGTCACCTGACCGATCACTTTTTGCAGGCCGGCGATCATCTTGCTGAAGGCATTGCCGAGTTCATCCTTGGATGAATTCACGGTTACACTGACCGTCAGGTCATTGTTGGAAATGGATGTTGCCGCTGCGCCCATGCCTTGCATATAGTTGATCAGAGCATCAAAAGCTTTACTGATATCACCGATCTCGTCTTTTCGCAGACGCACCTTGTCTTTCTCTGCTTCGCTAACGTCGCGCACCAGGTCGCCGACTGAAACCGCGCGTGCCAGGCGGGTTAGAAAACCCAGGGGGTTGGCTATGCTGTTCGAAATGATGATACCAAATCCAATCGCCAGCAATGCAGCGCCGATCACGATGATTATCATGGTTGTGGTGGCCTGGTTGGCAGTGGCTGTGTTGCTGTCAGATGTAGTACTGGCCTGATCAGTCTTCATTAATTTCATGGCTTCGATATTGGCTTCAACCGCTTTGGCGGCTACCAGCGCATCTCCGCGCATCAAGGTTAGGGCTTCATCTTTCTTGTTCGAAAGAGCCAGAGACATGATCTTGTCCCTGTCAGGAAGAAATTGTTGATATGATTTGGTATATGCATCAAACAAGGCCTGCATTTCTTTTGAAATGATCAACTTTTCATATTCTGGCGAGATCTTATCGATCTCGTCGGAAAGTTGTTTGATTGTGTTAACATAACCTTGGGATTCTTCTGGGGACTTGGACAGCAGTAGATCACGCAAGTTGACGCGTGTGCGTTGAAATGCAATCGCCATATCTGCCAGCTGGCTGATCGGTACGGTTTGGTTTCGGTAGAGCTTGGTATCAGCTGCATCGATTTGTTTGATGTAGTAAATACCCAAAACTCCAACGACTGCCGTGATCAAAGCGATGATCAAAAAGCTGCCGATCAACTTAACGTTTGTTTTTAGATTGTTGAGTGCGTTCATAGCGTACCTTCTCCTGGCTACATGGCTGAATGTTTGAGCTTCGGAAACCTGGGCAGGTTAAGTATTCATAGCTTACCTGAAACCAAAAACCCGCCTGGGCTGTAATATGTTTCAGTATAAATTTATCGGGGGGTTTATCAATTCGGTTAATTACTTAATGTGCCTGTAAAATACTACTTAATTTTAGCCAGCATATTCATTCTAAGGGCCTATGGATTAGGTAATTTTACGGATAGCGCGTATGCGGTTTGTCCGATAATATTAAGCTATATGAAATAGAACCTGATCCAGACCATTTTTGTAGTGTTGATGCTTAAAAACCTTATCTACTCACCCATCTTCGGTTTGGAACCAAATCATCCTGATTTTGCCTTCTATACGTACAAAATTCGGTTGTTTCCCCTGCCGATTGGGTTTTCTAATCTGGGAAAACACCCAGTAATTAGTTACCAACTGAGAAAACAACCTTGCGCTAATTTATGGTTGATAAAGAACTCTGCTTTAATGGGACTGGCATCAAAGTTTTTAGAGTTTCAGATTTCTGGGAAGCCCAGACAAGAGAAAACAACATGAATCATTTTTTTCCCCCATCATTGAGATTTCCAAATAAGATCAATTTCTTTTTGAACAAGCACACGAAACGATCGTTACAATTTGTAACCATCGTTTTTTGCACACTGATGGCAGGATTTATTATTTTTTCGTGGTCGCGTGTCTATGCACTTCAGGATATAACACAGTCAGGGAATGTTACTTTTAAAAACGACACAACATTTAGCACCATTATTATTGATAACTATGCTCCATATACCTTTGTCAATGCCGATGGAAAGCCAGATGGTTTCAGCGTCGACTTGATGCGCGCAGCAGCGCAGGTAATGGGCTTTAATCTCGAAATCAAAGTGGATACATGGGACAATGCACGCCTGGCGCTGGAAAATGGCGAAATTGATTTCCTGCCGATGATGGCATATTCAGAGCAGCGGGACAACCTCTATGATTTTTCACCAGCCCATACGATTGCTTACGATGCTTTTTTTACCCGGAAAAATTCCAGCCGGATCAGCTCCATGGCTGATCTGCAGGGGAAAACCATCCTCGTCATGAAAAGTGATCAGGCAAATGATTACCTGAGTTCACTTTCTTCCATCAAGGCAGAACAATTGGTTCTGGTGGATAGTTTGCCAAAAGCGCTCCAACATCTGGCTTCTGGCACGGGTGATACAGCTCTCATGCCCAAGTTGGTCGGGCTGGCGCTGATCAGGGATTTGAATCTCACCAATCTTGAATTATCGCCGGTGGTCGTGGAAGCTTATAAGCGCCCCTTCAGCTTCGCGGTCAGGCAGGGGAACCTGTCGGTTCTTGAACGACTTAATCAAGGATTGAGTATTGTAAAAGCCACCGGCCAGTATGAACAAATTTACAAAAGATGGTTTGGAACCCTGGACCCGCCCGGCGTGACTCCTGAAATATTCTTGCAAATCCTGGGGGGGATTATTTTCATTTTTCTCCTTTTAGGGTCGTTTCTATTATTATGGTCGGTTTCGCTTAAAAAACAGGTCACCGTTAGAACCAAATCCTTGGAGTTGGAGATACAGGAGCGCTCGAAAGCAGAACAATTGCTTAAGGAAAGTAATGATAAATTTCTAAGTTTGGTAGCCAATGTACCTGGGTATATTGCTTACGTTAACGCAAACACTCTGCAGTATGAAGTTGTAAATAACGCGTTTGAAAAAGCATTCGGGATTCCTCGGGAAAAAATCATTGGGAGTCATATTAAGGAAATCATTGGGGAAACGAATTATCAATTTGCCATAAAATATATTGATGAAGCGAGGGCCGGCAAATCAGTTTCTTATGAAAATAGCTTCGAACTTGTTTCTGGAAAACGCTGGATCCAGGTAAGATATGCGCCTGTTCTGGATGTAAATGGACAGGTTGCATCGATTGTTGTGCACAGTTCTGATTTTACAGATCGGAAGAGCACACGTCTGAACTCCAGTCACCTGAAGCTA
>CAZLJB010000489.1:0-3290 GCA_964559195.1 uncultured Anaerolinea sp.
GTGGTGGATGATCTGGATGCGCGCTTCGACCAGATCCCCGCCAACTGCTGGAATGTCATCAATACCAGCGCCGCCAACAGCCAGAATGGGCGTATGCTGGCCATTCAACCTGTCACAGATGGTGTTGATACCTGCCAGGCCCGCTGGAAGCTGCCATCCGGCCTGAGCGCGGGAATTTATGCAGTTTCCGCACGTATTCCGGTTATTCATGCCACCAGCCAGGGCGCCATTTATACGATTCAACACGATGGACGCAGCGATGTCAGACTCATCAACCAGGCAGTCTTCCCCAACCCCGTTACACCCAATGGCTGGGTTTTCATCGGAAATTACTATTTCAATGCCAACAGCCTGGAATATGTGCGTCTGGGCAATAATACCCAGGATGAAGCCTCTGCACTGGCCGGGTTGGAATTGGCCGCGGATGCCGTGCGCTTTGTACCTATACTCACTGGTACGGCGGTTCCAAGTGAGACAGCCACCATCACACTCACACCTTCCATTACGCCCAGCCCCAGCCTGACTCTGACGCCATCCATCACACCCACGGCCACTCTGACCTTAACCGCATCCATCACTCTAACTCCAACCGTTACCCAAACCCCCACCATTACACGCACGCCAACCCTCACCAAAACATCCACGCTTACCCAGACCCCCACCAAAACACCCATCATCAAGCCCAGCTCCACGCGCTGGCCAACTGCAACCCCGCCCTACACTCTGATCAACGTCTACTTTGTGAATTACAGCCGCCTGACCCACGGGCAAACGCCTTATGAAGTGAGCCGAAGCCGCTATCTCAATTCAAACCTGGATCTGCCCCGGGCGGCTCTGGACCAATATTTCAAGGGACCGGGAACCACCGAGCGTTATACTTATGGAGACATACCCATTCTGGATGGGTATACAGGCTACAGCAAATTTGAATTTGCGGATGGGTTGGCAAAAGTTTACCTGGTAGGAAAATGCAAACGCCAATATCCGAACTACACGTTGGCCCAACTCCTGTTTGCCAACTTGAAACAGTTCCCCCAAATAAAAACAGTCAAAATATTTGATGCAACCGGTCAAACCCAAAACCCGGATGGCCCGAATGACTCGCTCCCGGTTTGCCTGGAGACCAATTTCACCCCCACACCTACACCCAGCGCCTCTCTGACCATACCTGCGGGCACATCCACCCGGACTCAGACACCTGGCCTACCCACCTTCACCGCGACCACTGCTGCGCCGCCAACCCAGACTCGCACACCCGCTCCGGCCTCGCTTACGCCTGCAATTGCCACACGCTGGCCCTCGCTGACACCCAGGGCAACGGATACACGCTGGCCGACACTGGCCAGCCGTCCCTGACCAGCCGACTATCAATCCAGACCATCAATTGCCTCGCAAATTGGGTTTCGAGCAGAGATCACACTCGAAACCCAATAGAAGAAAAAACAGATCGACTTTTTTTGGGAACCTATTTCAACCGAGAGATAATCCGGTCAATAAATCCCATTAATTCCAGTCTCAAGGGGTGGCTGTGCTTTTAAATTGAACTGTTCCGAGATTCGTAACCTGGCCGGCTTGAATAAGGGCTGGGAACTCTCGTCCACCGAACCCATCTGCAACCACAATGAGCTGCTTCCCAGCGGGAATGTTCTTTAGAATAAATGACCCGTCAACATTGGTTTTGGTCGCCAGACTGCTCCCTTCGACAATAATATCACCCTGAAAAGGCTTTCCATTCATATCCACAACCATGCCCTGGATTGTGCCTGTACCGCGCAACGGCGCGGTTATATCACTTTTCCACAAATTCAGCAGTCCAAGGACAAGTACGAACACACCCACGCCTGCAAACATCAGGCGAACTCGTTTTTGTTGGAGTGTGATTTGCCTGGGCGCTTCAGGGATGATATTGGTAAAATCATCTAATGAGGGCGGTTTTTCAAATGACATAAAAGCCTCCTTAGGGCATAATTGAGAATTGGGTCAGACAAAGGTTGGTGCTATCCCAGGTCCGCAGACCTGTACCGCCCTGAGTGTACGTATTATCTTGTCCGACCAGAACGGGATTTCCGTCGACATAGCCAGTAAATGTATTCCCGACTACCTTGACGGAAAGGTTATGCGGGGATCCATACCAGTTAAAACCAGGGGTTGATTTATAAACAACAGCCGGGTTGATTTCAGATCCGTTAACCCATTTGCGAATCACAAAACCGCTCAACCCGGGGTCGTATTGAAAGGCATAACCGTTAATCCCTGAACCACTATTGGTAGCCCGGAAGAAAACCCCGTAGCCATTTCCAGCGCTTAACGTTGCACCGGTCAATTGAGCAGTGTAGTCCTTGGCTGTCATTTGGGAGACAGAACATTTATTTAACAACGTTCCACCGCCACTAATGCAAGCCTGACCGGTTGAAGTCGTCCAGGGGCCTGTTACTCCTTGCGATCCGCTTAGATCTTTGAAATTATCCTGGCAAAGGGCACCAGTACAGGTTGTCGCACCAAAAGCCTTTGCGATTGAACAGTAAACATCCCTGATCGATATACCAAACAGATTCAATCCCAGGATAGCAACAAGGGCAATCAGTACTAATAATAATGCGTACTCGATCATTCCCTGCCCGCTTTGATATTTTGTTTTCATGCGGCCTCCAAAATTTATTTTGTTGCTGGTTCGAAAATTGGTTCTACTAGGTGGCGGTCATCCCTGGATAAAAATATAGCCTAAACCCATTGAATGTTTTTGTGGAATTTACCGATTTGCCATGGACTGCCAATCGATAAAACCGCCAAATCCAGCATCTGAGCAGTATAAATTTTACTGGTCATTGCTGACGTCTTTTTGCGCGTTCTCTCACTCGCTGCAAGGTTGCACTGGGACTAATGGGTTCATTTTCTTTATCTTCATTCCTGCTCCAAAAATAAGCCAGATCTTCAAGCAGAGCTGCTTCGGGTTTTTCAATATCAAAAATTATGAGTTTTCCAAGGGTGATGGCCGTCACAAACGTATCAGGCATGTGCGGAATGACAACCGAAATGGGTTTTTGGAGCACCTTTTCGATTTCTTTTCGCGCCAGGCCGTTACCACTGAAATTCCAATTTAGTACTAATTGGATTTTGGCATCGGCATACCCTAATCCTTTGAAAACGTTTAAGGCATTGGATGTGATATTTACAGACGCCAGTTCAGGAGCTAAAAGCAGCAAGATGATATCGGCCGTTTCCAGGGCGACCAGGGTTGTTGGAGAAAAATCGTGGGGCAAATCCATGACAAGATATTGATATTGATCCCC
>CAZLJB010000490.1:0-3289 GCA_964559195.1 uncultured Anaerolinea sp.
CTCTTCCGGATTCATTGATCCTATAAGTACAAAACGCGCACGATAAGTAGCAGAGACTGGCCCCCGGCGTACTGTATAAATCCCTTGTGAGGCTGCGTCCAGAATTGCATCAATGATGTCATCACCCAGTAAATTTATTTCATCAATATATAAAAGATTCTTATCTGCCTGGGCCAAAATTCCACGCCGGATTCGCATTCGATCGTGAATTGCTGCCCGTTCATCGATACCACCAACCACATCCTCGATTCGTGCATTTAGAGGTAATTCAACTAGGCGAACGCGGTCAGATGTAGTTAATGGTAGACCCTGCCCAAATTTAATAGCACATTCCGGACAGACAGCATCCATACCGCTAACTTCTATGTCTTCTGGTAAGCATCCGTAATAGCATGCCGATCTTTCAGTTTGGGGTAATAAATCCAGGAGAGAACGAACTGCTGTTGTTTTTCCTGTGCCGCGTGGCCCTACGAGTAATATGCCACCGATATTTGGGTTGATGAGGCCAAGCATAAGCGCTAATTTCATTTCACTTTGGCCAACAAGTGCCAGAAATGGAAACGGCAGAAGCTCAGCCAGCCCAGCGTCCCCCATTTGTTCCATGCTTTTTACAAGGTCTTTACCGGATGCAAAATCCAACAATTCTTTTAATGAACGAAAATGGCGCGCAGATTTTTCAGCATTGTCGTGGTTGTTTGTTTCAGAATCTTGGCTTGGCTCAATTTCGTTCATCATTATTACTTTTTTAATCTGAGAGTTTGACGAAGTCTGGCCGCTTTCAGTTTTTCAATTTCGGCAGGTGTTTCTGCAGTGATTGGGGGAACGGCAACAGGTAGCCCATTATCATCGAGTGCGACATAAACCAAATATGCATTATTGGTATGCGTCTTGACACCGGTAATTGGGTTTTCTGCCTCGACATGCACATCTGCTTCCATCGAAGTACGACCAGTATATGTAACCTCGGCAGAAAGGGTGACAAGGTCCCCAATTTTAATTGGTTGGCGAAAAGTCATACTATCGACTGCTACAGTAACAACCCTTCGCTGTGCATGCCGCATGCAAGCGAGTGCACCGCATTCATCTACCAATTTCATTATCCAACCGCCATGAACATTTCCAAGGTTATTGGCATGTTCAGGCTGCATAAGTTGAGCAAGGCTGATTCTTGAATTACTAATAGTTTTCGGTAATATGTTGGTGGGAGACATTGGATTTCAATCCAGGTCCAGACGTAATTCACCAGAATCGAGGGTATGTAAACGTTCTGGTTCATCTTGAAGTACGTCAATATTGTACGGTGGAAGATCTCCCACCATTTTTGCAAGCGGAATTGTTGCAGATATTTGAATAGGTTGTGGCGCAGTTGGTGGCCGAATGCGCGATTTTATCACTCCTGAGCGATTTCGAACTATCCTCGGATCATTTGTCAATGTGCCAACAAAATATCCTAGCACCGAATAGACGTCACGGTCTGATGTAATAAAACCAATCCATTCACCTGATCGGTTAAATAAATATGGAAAATAAAGAAATGCTTCAGCGTCTCCGTGTGAAGTGTAAATGGGAATAATTGGGTTAGCCATATGTTTATTGTACGCTACATCTGAGCTTATTTCTTTCCAAACATTATTTCACTTCAATGTCGTTATATGTCCAGTAACGATTAACGAAGAAATTCCACATCATTACCACGCCAACTGCAATTGCTAATGTAAGGTTGTGGCTCATGATTTGGTGAAACTGGCTTGTTAATGATAAGTTATTAAAAAATTGATCGAGCGTTGGTTCTCCAAACTTTAAAATCGGAAGGCGAATTAACAATCCGGCAGCATTGACCAGTGCAAATTGACCGAGCTGACCAAGCAAGGATTTGGAACGTGATTCTGGATAGGTCCAGAACCTGTTCCAGGTAAAATTGCTGATTACGGCGCAAATAAAAGAAATAGTTCCCGCTGTAACAAATGGAAATCTGAAGAGGGCAACCAGCAGGTTCATTGCTCCAAAATCGATTAGCGCACCAATCAAGCCAACAACTGCAAATTTTAAAAAGCGTGCTCGTTCTGCCGGATTATTTAATACGATTGTCATACCAGCCCCAGCCTTTGTTTAAAGTATGGGATCGTTTTCCTTAAACCATCTTCCAGATCAAGTTTTGGCTCCCATCCAAGGAGCGACCTTGCACGAGTAATATCAGGGCGACGGCGTTGTGGGTCGCGAGCAGAGCGGGCATCCACAAAAGCGAAACCGGCTTGATTGTCAATTATTTTGTTTATGGTTTGGGCAAATTCCAAAATTGTCATTTCAACCGGATTACCAATATTTACCGGCATGTGCTCATCGGAATACAATAATCGGATAATTCCATCCACCAGGTCGTCAACGTAGCAAAAGGAACGAGTTTGACTTCCATCGCCGTACACAGTCAGGGTTTGCCCTAATAAGGCTTGTTTAAGTAAATTGGGTAAAGCACGACCATCTTCAAGGTCCATTCTGGGGCCATAGGTATTGAATATTCTTACGATGCGTGTATCCACTCCGTGTTGGCGATGGTAAGCTAGTGTTAGTGATTCGGCGAAGCGTTTTGCTTCGTCGTAAACAGCGCGTAACCCAGTAATATCCACATTGCCAGCATAGGTTTCTTTTTGTGGGTGCTCAGTAGGGTCTCCATATATTTCACTGGTTGAGGCAAGCAAGAATCGGGCATTGTTAGCCTTCGCCAATCCGAGTGTATTATGGGTTCCTAGTGCACCGGCTTTCATGGTTTGAATCGGAAGATTGAAATATGCAAGAGGTGAAGCTGGATTGGGGCTGGCCGGAGATGCAAAGTGCATCACAGCATCCAATTTTCCTGGCACAAAAATATAATTTGATACATCGTGTTTATAAAAAGTAAAATGCTCATTGCCCATCAAATGAGCAATGTTATCCGGAGAACCAGTAACAAAATTGTCCATACCGACCACATCGTGACCTTCTAATATTAGCCGATCACTTAAATGAGAGCCAAGGAACCCAGCAGCGCCAGTAATTAATATTCTCATAATTTTCTCCTTAAGAAAATTTCAATAACAGATCTGGGAAGTTGGAAGTGACCAACTTTCCGATAATTCAGTTAAATTTATTTCCAGTCGATTTTTTGAATTAATCCATCCCCGGTCACTTGGTGACCAATGCCTGTAGCCGCATCAATTAACCAGAGATTACCCTGATAAATAACGGCAAGAAAATCACCTTCATCAAATGAAAGCGGTGTTGGTGCCCAAATTGGAGTTTGTGGAGTTAGACC
>CAZLJB010000491.1:0-3285 GCA_964559195.1 uncultured Anaerolinea sp.
ACACGGCTCTGAACACTCTTTCCCTACACGACGCTCTTCCGATCTGATCAAAGTTTTCTTCAAGAATCTGAACCTGGTGAATGGTGCTCGGAAACAGCTCGTCCCCAGCATTAATTTGAGCCAAAAAGTGTTCAAGAGCCTGCCTTTGCAAATCACCCAACAATCGCTTTCGTAGACTAACGCGATCGCTATCGGTCGGTAACACCACATTGGATTGAGTTCCGCCTATGGTAGGCTGTGGATTTGAAACTGCCAGTTGTAACCCAAACGTTCCATCAAACAGAGTAATGGAACCGGGTTGGACATTTCCGTTTGGACCCGGAAGAACTGCCCTGATTGAAACCGTAACGATCTTGCCTTTTCCAGCCGGGACGTCTACTCTTTTGGTTGTGACAAATGAGACCTGGGGAGTAGCATGGGTTAATAAAATCGTACCAGCGGGCAAACGAATAGACCCCTCGGTTAAATTCATCAGGATGACTTCGCCAGCGGCAGTCTTAACTGGCAGGAGCGCATTGCCAGTGGGCAAAGCAGTTGCTGCTCCATCCTGGCTGATCGTCAATTCCCTACGAGGAACACTGCCTGAAATTTGCGCATTTTGGATTTCCGGATCAGAACTAACCAAGATTGTGAGAACCTGATTATTGGTTGGCAGGGTCATATATACATCGGCTGATGGAATAAAAGCCAGCGTGACAGCCAGGACAGCCAGAACGCCAACCCCAAAGACAATAATACGCCAGAGCGGGTTCTCCAAAAACGAGAACAAATTTTCTGATGGCAATCTTAGACGAACATCACGCAGATTTTCCCGCGGGAAACGCCGTGCCGGAAGGACAGAACGCTTTTCCCGCCATCTTTTTTTTTGAGCATCCGGTGCCTTTGAAAAGGCAGAAATATTTTGGGCACGCGCGGCTGTCAATATTTCGCGATCACGTGTAATCAGACCCAATTCAGCACCCAAGAACTCGGCGTGGCGGCGAAGTAAGGTCAAATCTAATGGACGTACATCCACTTTTCCGCGTCTCGGCCAAATGAGCAGAATACGAGGGGTCTTCGCCCAACCCATCCTGTCGCGAATTGAAACGATATCATCGTGAATAAAAAGCTGGATTACCTGCGTTTTCATAACTTGCTGATTATAAACCCCTCAGTCCTTTGTGTGGAATTGCTGGTTTGCTCATTTTTCGAGGAAAGCAGCCAGGGGCTGCCAATAATTATCAATCCACCCTTGAGTAAATTCAGCTTCCGTACCTTCTGGAACATTCGCGTGGGTGAAATCCAGACGTGTCCCTTGTGCATCCGGTGTGAAAATAAACGTAACAATTGAATAATAATTTTCAGGCCAATCAACCGCCCGCCAGGATTGTACTATTTTTCCACCTGGTACCAGCTCCAGGTTTTTACCAATTATGTAACCATCATAGGCCGAATATTCACCCCCTATTTCTGGTGAAATCAGGGCAAGACTGTTTGTAAAAGCGGAATGCTTATCCGAATCCATCAGGGCATCATAAACTTCCTGCGGAGATGCCCGGAAAATAATACTCTGCTCAATTAATTTTGACATACTTTTCTCCAATTTACCACCAAAGATTATTTATTTAGAAATTATTAATAACATTTTGTCCCTATTGGCGCACATAAATAACTGCCAAGATTAGCTAAGACCGGCTTGTGCTCTCCAATCAATCTATTTTACAATAAACATTTTGCTAAGCGATAGGATAGTTGTATGGTTTTCCAGAAAAGTCTTTTCTGACAATGTCTTGCGAGCTGTTCCTTGGCAATCTAACTGATGGGAAAACCTCGGTCCAATGGGTTTGGAAAGAACTTTTCTGGCCAGCTATAGTAGTTCGCGAAATTACCGGTTCTTTTTATGGATCGCATCAATACCTAATTGGGCCAATTCTATGTCTTCCATTTCTGGGAGACCACTGACTCCCACAGAGCCGGCGACGAACCCATTAATTTCTACTGGCAAGCCACCACCCCAACCAACAATTTTCGGATCGCCATAATAGGAGATATCATAACCTTTTTGAGGATCTCTGGATGATTGTCCAATTTGGCGGGATGGCTTTCGTTCCCTGGCGGCTGTATAAGCTTTATTGGTTGCAATCTGAATTGAAGTAAATGGTGCGCCATCCACCCGCAGCAAAGCAATTAATTCTCCATGTAAGTCGGCCACAGCAATGACTGCTGCCTTTCCGCGGTTAAGAATCTCAGCTTTGATAACCTCGATTGCCAGCTGTGCATCGTCGTGATCGAGGGTGAAGGTTTGTCTCATTCTTGCTCCTTGGATAATTTCGGAAACTTTCTGATCCCAAAATGTTTTTGGGAATGACTATTCTATCATCTGACCAGCACCAACAGGTCAGGGTGTTGAAGTCGAATTGGTTTATTGATCGCACAACTCGCGCAATTCGGTCTCTCCGATGACAGGTACCCCAAGCGATACTGCCTTGTTATGCTTTGAACCTGGATTTTCACCCAGCACCAGGTAGGTTGTCTTTTTACTGACTGAATCGGTAACCTTCCCACCGTGGGCTTCGATAAATTGCTTTACATCATCACGAGACATGACCGGCAAGGTCCCGGTTACAACAAAAGTCATATCAGCCAAAGGTCCCTTCTCATCACTATCCACCTGGCTGGTTTGCTGAGGCCAGACCCCGGCCCATTTGAGTTTCTTCAAAACTTCAGAATTTTGCTCTCGCGTGAACCAATCTACAATCGCAGCCGCAATATTGGGCCCAATACCATCAATTGTCTGAAGTTCTTCCAGGGTTGCCTTCCTAAGTAAATCAAGCGATGGATAATGGGTCGCCAGATCACGAGCAGAGACTTCGCCCACGCCACGCATCCCCAGCGCTGTGACCAGCCGGCTGAGAGGTTGGCGCCGGGACTGATCGATGGCGGCCAATAAATTATCCGCAATTTTACCGGGTGGTTCAGATTTTGTCTTTCGGTCCTTTCTTGTTACTGCCGTGAGAATTTCGTCTCGTGAAAGAGAATAAATATCCGCGACATCCCTGACTGAGCCAGCTTCGATCAGTTTTTCAACGATCTTGATACCCAAACCATTAATATCCATGGCACCTTTGGAAACAAAATGCTCGACATTGCGAATAATTTGGGCGGGACAGGCGGCATTTACACAGTACCAGGCAACTTCGTTTTCGAAATGTTCTACCGGTTGCCCACAAGCCGGACACAGATCAGGAGGAATATAGGGTAGTTCCTGCCCGGTTCGTGCACCCACTAAAGGGCCAATCACATAAG
>CAZLJB010000492.1:0-3274 GCA_964559195.1 uncultured Anaerolinea sp.
TGATCCGGCGCTTATTGGTAGCAAGGTGAACAGGAGAGCAGCATGAATGTTAAATTTCTAAACCCCTTCGTGGATGCGGCGCATGAAGTGCTCAGTATCGAGATGCACGAAACCGTCAAACGTGGCGATTTACGCCTGGAAAGCGGCTCATATACCACCGACGACGTCACCGTCATCATCTCATTGGTTGGAGCGGTCGATGGCACCGTATTTTTCAGTCTTTCGAAAGATTCTGCCATCCAGTTTGCTTCAGCCTTGCTGGGTGAAAAACTGCCCGGTCTCGATCGCCTGGCGCAGAGTGGTATCGCCGAACTCGGAAACGTGATCGTTGGGCGCGCCAGCATGCGCCTGGCCGAATCTGGCTTCGAATCGAATATCTCAACCCCTTCACTGATCATGGGCAAAGGCGCCACCATTTCCACCCTCGATTATCCCCGCCTGGTCGTACCGCTTTCCACCTCAAACGGATCGCTGGTTATCCACCTGGCCCTGCGCGAAGGCGTCCAAACCGGCCTCAAAGCCCCACAGATCCCCATGCCAAGAGCCGGGGACTAATACTACATATACCTTCCCGCCTGGTCTGCCCTGGCAAGAGGTTATTTTTGCGTTTAGCGAAGCGAAACGCAAAAATAACCTCTTTTAATTCAAGGCACAATCCCGGCGCAGGCCACTCCATCCTTCGGCGCCGAAGTCGACTCCATCTTCCAAATCATCTCTTCCAGGCTGATACTGCACGATAAAGTCCCCGTCTGAGTCGGATTAGAAGCCGTCAGATAAACTGCCGACCCACTCTTAATTTCAACCACCCGCTGCCAGGGCGTCGTGACCGTGGTCGGCTTGGCAATCTTGAGCTCCCCGGCTTGCAGGGTGATGATCGAATAACCACCCGCCGCCTCCACCTTGAAACGCACACTCCGGCTGGTTAAAACCGGGTTTAATTTGATCAGATACGCCACAACAGCGCCCAGGCTAACCAGCAAAAGCGCCACCAACGCCAGCTGCAGGATCAATTTCCAACGATCGGGGAGAGTCGCAAACATGTTTACTCCTTATCCATTGACCTTCATCCAGAGCATACAACCCGAAAACCTATGAATAAAACACCAGGGACTGGTCCTTCCTGCAAGAAAGCTAGGGCACAATCCCGGCGCAGGCCACCCCATCCTTCGGCGCATCCGTTCTTTCCTTCTTCCAGTCCTGGTTGTCGAGCAGGATGCTGCAAGATAACTCGCCGGTTTGGGTCGGGTTGGACGCCGTCAGAAAGACTGTCGTGCCGCTGTGCAGATTGAGCGTCCGCTCCCAGGGCATGGTGACCGTGGTTGACTTGGAGATTGAAACGCTCCCGGCTTCGAAGGTGATGATCGAAAAACCACCCGAAGCTTCCACCCGGAATTTGACATTATGCGAACTGGTGGTTGGTTTTTGCGAAAGCAGATAAGAAACAACCGTGACGATTAAAACAATAAACCCCACCACAAAACCAATTTGTATCGCATTTCTTGTGTGTTCTGAAGGCTGATCGGTCATAAACTCCTCATAAGATTAAGGCACAATCCCGGCACACGCCACCCCATCCTTCGGCGCGTCGGTATGCTCCTGCTGCCCGATCAACTCGCCGTAACTTATTTTACAAACTAATTCGCCGGTCTGGGTTGGGTTGGAAGCTGTCAGAAAAACCGTTGTGCCACTTTTTACCCGGATCGTTTGGCGCCAGGGAGTTGTGACCGTGATGGGTTTTGAAATCTTGACAGACCCGGCGTCCAGTGTAATGATCGAATAGCCACCCGAAGCCTCCACATAAAAATTGACAGTACTGCTGGTGATGATCGGTTTGACCGCCAGCAAATACACCACTAATCCAACCATCCCGCCCAGCAATGCCAGTACCAATCCCAGCTGTAGGACGGGTTTAAAACGTTCGGGGATATTGCTGAACATTCTCACTCCTGACCATGATCTTCACAACTAAGCTTGTCGAAATCAAAACAACATCAACGGAAATTCGGCTGCCAATAAAAGAGCCCTCCCTCAATATAAACTGTGACTGGGGCGGGCCGCTTTGATTTTACGCATGCCGTCTCAAGCCGGGTTACCCAGCTTATCTCTATCATACGCCAAATCAGACCTTTTTGCTGTAAAAAGACCATAAATTGCGTAAAACAACTTATCCCCAAAAAGATCTTATCGACCACGAACCACACGAAACCACACGAAAAAGTACCAATCTGCTTGTCTGCGATTGACCGCTGGACTCATAACGACCAGGCCTTAAAAGGGTAAAAATCCGCTGCTAAAGCCTCCTTGTAGTTAATAATCTTATAACCCCAGCCACCCGAAAGACACAAAAAAGACCATGGTATTGTTCTTGCTAACAGTTGTGGATGCAGCAATTTCAAATCTGAAATTCGTTTTTAGAAAATAAGCGAATTTTCTTGATAACACGCGTTTTTGGCTTGTGTTTTTAGCCCCGGGGGTTCCCCTCCCCGGAAAAGCACCGGGGCGAAACAGCCCCAAATCGGGGTTCAGATTTGCCCCCTCTCCCCGCGGGAGAGGGCCGGGGTGAGGGACAGCTTGAGCGAAGAGTTGTGTGCTGCGATCGATTACCAATTCTGGCGGTATAATTTGGGGGAGATGGAAATTATGGAAGACTCTGAGTTTGAATGGAACGATGAAAAGGCAAAAGTAATTTCAAGAAGCATGCTGTCAGCTTTGAAGAAGCCGCTACGATCTTCAACGATCCTGCGATTGCCACAATATCAGATCCCGATCATTTGATTGATGAAGAACGATATATCTCAATCGGCATTTCGGTTATGCAGCGCTTATTGATTGTTGTGCACATAGACCTAAACAATAGAATTCGTTTGATAGGTTCCAGGAAAGCGAATAAGGCTGAAAGAAAAAACTATGACAAAAGCTGAAGCGAAAAAGAAAAATAACGATCAACTGCGCGCAGAATATGATTTCAGCCAGAGTGAGCGCGGCACATTTTTTCGGCCGCTGGACAAAGGGTATAACGCCTACGTGGAACAGAAGGATGGCAGTCTTGTCGTCAATCACTTTACGCTGGCAGAAGGTACAATCTTGCTTGCGCCGGATGTCCGCGAATATTTCTCTGATTCGCAGGCAGTCAATGATGCTTTGCGTTCACTGATCCATTTAATGGAGCAAGTACCTGCGCGGAAGTTCAGCGCACAGAAATCAGCAGCGCGTCAGGTGGCCGAAGGCAAGTAGAACCGAACCTTCCGTACCGCGAGATTTATATAGCGGCTTT
>CAZLJB010000493.1:0-3269 GCA_964559195.1 uncultured Anaerolinea sp.
CCACTCTTCGGTTGTGATTTTGCCCCCTGGGCGCACAAAGATCGCCAGGTTTCCCGGCAGGTAGAGATGTCACGGGTCAACACCCTGTTATCGGCCACCCATCCAGGCCGGCCATTTACGTTCGGGGGTCGGGTTGATTTTCTCAATGGCCTGCTGAACTTCCTCGCAGAAGACCTGTGCAGCAGGCTCTGGGCCCAGGGCAATTACACCATGCATTACGTTTTTAGCATCCATAAGCAGACCGCTCACTTCCAGGCCTGGCTCTTTTGAAAACAGCGAAAGATGTATTTTAGCGCGAATATTCCGCAAGTCCGCGCCAGCCACCCGGGCTGGTGACTGGTTTCCAACCCGCGCCCAGACCAATGACCGGGCTGTCAGCACGATGGCCGAGCTAATCTCAGTCTCACTCTTGTCATCCAACCAGCTGCTCAGCCAGCTGCCCGGCTGGCTCTCGGAGCGGGTTTCACAGCATGACAGGCTTTCCTCAACCAGGCTTCCTAACTCATGCTTTTGAAAAAAAGCCTGCAAGGCCTGCCGCAGCTCGGGTTTTATTTGGGTTACGGAACATTTGCGGGTGGTGCGTTGGTAGATGCTCATATATTTCCTTCCAGAAATTTAATGGGGTTGGGGTCATTTAACAGTTATTAAGACTGCTGGCAATCTTTGCCCGGAATCCCGTCGCTTGTTGATAAAATATATCTTATTGTATTGCATTAATCCAACCTGGAACCTTTATGAATCCTGATCTTGAACCAATCAATTCCAAAGAGAATAAACTCATCCTGGTCACCGGCCCGACCGGTTATGTGGGTGGCCGTTTGATTGTGCGCCTGTTAGAGGCTGGTTACTTGATCCGCGTCCTGGCGCGTGATCCGGCTCGTTTACAGGGCCGCCCCTGGCTTGACCAGGTTGAAGTATTGCAGGGTGATGCGACCCGGCCAGAGACCCTGATTCCCGCCATGCGCGGCGTCTCTGTGGCGTATTTTCTGATCCATGGTATGCAGGGTGGCAAGGTCAACGCTGTGCGCGACATGAACGTGGCCCGTAACTTTGTCCAGGCCGCCAGTGCTGCCAATATTGAACGGATAATTTACCTGGGTGAACTGGTAGACCCCACCGCCCGGCTTTCGCCTTACCTGCGTTCCCGGCATGAGACCGGTTACATCCTGCGCCAGGGGCGCATTCCGGTCACGGAATTTCGCGCCGGCATGATCATCGGCTCAGGCAGCACGCTCTTCGAGATGGTGCGTTATCTTTCAGAACGCGAGCCGCTCTTGATCTGTCCGCGCTGGTATTTTTCTAAGGCCCAGCCAATTGCCATTCGCAATGTACTGGATTACCTGGTAAAAGCCCTCGATCAGCCCGAAAGCACCGGCCAACTGCTGGAAATTGGAGGGGCCACGCGCCTGACCTACGCAGATATGCTGCTCGAATATGCCAAGCTGCGCGAATTAAAACGCTTACTGATCCCCACCCCATTTTACCTGCCGCATTTATCAGCCTATTGGGTTCACCTGGTCACCCCCATTACCTATAACGCGGTTCTACCGCTGATTGAAGGCTTGCACGCGGATTCCATCGTTCACAACGACCTGGCCGCCCGGCTTTTCCCGGATATTGAACTGCTTGATTTTGAGACTGCGGTTCGTTATGCCCTCATAAAAATAGAGAGTGGGGATATTCAATCCTCCTGGAGCGATGCACTGGTTACCAGCGCCGGGGATATTCAACCCTACCGCTTTGAAGTGGAAGCTGGCATGTTTATTGAAAAACGCCAGCTGCTGGTGGATTTGCCCGCCAATTATGTTTTTCGCTCTTTTACCGGTATTGGCGGTGAACGTGGCTGGTTGTATATGGATTGGTCATGGTCCATCCGGGGTTGGATGGATAAGATCATTGGCGGGGTGGGCCTGCGGCGAGGCCGCCGCCATCCGGATGAGATTTGGGTGGGAGAATCGCTCGATTTTTGGCGTGTTGAAGCGGTCACCCCCGACCGGGTGATGCGCCTGCGCGCCGAGATGAAAGTGCCTGGCAAAGCCTGGCTGGAATTCCATTCCACACCCCAGCCTAATGCTAAAACGCTTCTGACCACTACGGCTTATTTTGATGCGCATGGCCTGGCTGGTTTCCTATACTGGTATACCATGTGGCCGTTTCATAAATTTATCTTTGATGGTCTGACGCGCGAGATTGCAAAGCGGGCCCGACAGATCTTTGCCGCTGAAAATGCCGCACCGGCCGCCTGACAACCCTGGTCGCCCGCACGAGGACTTCAGCCAAAACCATTCGCTGGGTGGCGCTACTCTCCACTCTTCGGTTTCGAACTCAACAATAAAACATCTTATTTTTTAACGTTTTAACCGGAGATTAATGTCAGAAACCATTCTCGTCACAGGTGCCACCGGATACATTGCCAGCCGCCTGATTCCGCGCCTGCTCCAGGCCGGGTACCAGGTGCGCTGCATGGCCCGCCAGCCGGACAGGCTGGCGGGCCGGACCTGGTACCCCCTGGTTGAGATGGTCAGCGCCGATGTAACCCTGCCGGCCACGCTGCCCAGCGTCTTGCTGGGCGTCAGTGCTGCATTTTATCTCATTCACCATATGTCGGCCGGACACGGCTATCACGCCCTCGATATCGAGTCGGCCCGAAATTTTGGGTTAGCCGCCCGCCAGGCGGGTGTGGAGCATATCATCTACCTGGGTGGGTTGGCTGACGAGCAAGAACCTGGCCTCAATTTGCACATGCAGTCGCGGATTGAATGCGGCGAGGCGCTGCGCGAGGCGGGCGTTGCGGTGACGGAATTTCGGGCGGGGGTAATTGTCGGCCCGGGTTCGGTTTCTTTTGAGATGATCCGCTTTTTGGCCGAACAATTTCCGCTGATCCTGGGCCCCACCTGGCTGCGCAACCATTCCCAACCGGTTGCTATTTCGAACGTGTTGGATTATTTGATAGCTGCGCTTACCACTCCGGCATCCCGCGGTATGGTCATCCAGATTGGTACCCGGGCCAGTTTTACGTATATCGAATTGATCCTGCTTTATGCGCGTATCCGTGGTTTGCAGCGTCTACCGGTGCTGCTGCCTTTCGTACCTGTGTCCATGATGGTTTATCTGATTGATTTATTGACGCCTGTGGAGCGCTCGTATGCCACCCCGCTGGTGCACGGGCTTAAAAACGACAGTCTGGTGCTCGACCGCTCGCCCCTCTTTTATTTCCCAGGGATTGAAATTTTGGATTTTGAAAGTGCTGTCCGGCACGCGCTGGAGGC
>CAZLJB010000494.1:0-2819 GCA_964559195.1 uncultured Anaerolinea sp.
TGAGCAAATCCCGCCGGTTTGAACCTGTGCCCAGCAGGAAGCGGGTTCGGCGGTTGGAGTACAATCTGCCGGGCATGGGCTGTCCATCCGGGGTCAGGCCGTCTCGGAATTGTTCGGCCGGGTCGTGCGGGGCCAGGAGTGAGGCAAACAGCGCCACGAAAACCAGCAGCCCAACCAGCAGCGCGCCGGCCATCGCGACCCGGTCTCGTCTTAACCGGCGCCAGATCATTCCGGCGTAGCTAATCTCAATCGGTTGTGGCAGCAGGTTTTTTTCGATGGGTGTTATTTGGGGGTCTAGGATGGGTTGCATGATGTTGTTTTTAGCCACACGGAAGGCGGATCTTTTCAGGGCAATCCGAGATATGCCAACCTGATATTGAAACTGCCGGGCGAGTTTTTAAGTCGCCCGGCAGAAGGATTATTTACTGAGCCACATCATTTCGTAATTGAAGAGATGCTCGGGATGGGTCAAAGTGGGCTGTCCATGCAGTTTTTCGGAATGAGCAATGGTGTACTTGCCGTTGATGACCGGCACCCAGACTGCGTCATCCATCAGGGCCTTGAAGACCTCCCCGTAACCCTGCATGCGGGCAGCCGGGTCGGTGACAGCCAGCAGTCCGGCAGCCTTGGCGTCGACGGTTTTATTGCAATAGCGCGACCAGTTCCAGCCGCCCGGGACGTTTGAACCGCAGCCCAAAATCGGGGTGTAGAAGTCGTCCGGATCGGGATAATCCTGGGTCCAGGCCAGACCACCCGACCAGACCAGAGGGGTTTTGCCATTTCCGGCGTCATCAATGACGTTGGGGGCAGCCAGGGTGTTGATGGTCAGCTTGATGCCGACCTTGGCCAGATCCTGCTGAAAGGATTCGCAAATTTTGGGTTGGGGATCGACCGAGATGCACTCGATGCTGGTTTCAAAACCGCTGGCTAAGCCGGCCTCGGCCAGCAGCTGTTTGGCTTTGTCCGGATTGTATTCATAACCAGTATAGGATTTGTCAAAGCCTGGCATGAGTGGCGGCAGGATTTGGTTTGCCACCGACGCGCGCCCGTTGAGCAGCTGTACGATGCGGTTCTTGTCAATGGCATAGTTCAGCGCCTGGCGCACCTTGACATTGTCAAAGGGTTTTTCATTGACATTGATGGCGATGTAGGTGGTGTTGACCGTTTGTTCGATTTCAATGCGGTTCTTCCAGGCCGGGTCGTTGGTGATGCGTGACCAATCTGCGCCAGGGGGCGGGTCGCCCATCAATTGGATTTCGCCTTTTTCAAGCTGCAGCAAGGCCACATCCGGTTCGATGCCGACTTTGACGGTGATGGTGTCAATAAACGGGCGTCCTTCAAAGAAGTAATCCGGGTTGCGTTCGAAGACCAGGCGCTGACCAGCCACCCACTCTTTGAGTTTGTAAGGTCCGCTGCCAACCGGCGCATGACCGAAGTTCGCGCCGGCCTTTTCGACTTCTTCCTTTGGAACAATATAGGCAAAGTTAATCGCCATCTTGTTCAGGAAGGTTACATCCGGGGCCGAAAGCGTAAATTCAACCGTGTATGCATCGACCGCCTTGATGCCAGCAACCGTGCTGGTTTTGCCATCGATAAAATCCTGGGCGCCCTTGATGCCCAGGAAAAAACCTGCCCCAGGGCTGGCGGTTTTCGGATTGAGGACGCGGGTGATCGAGTAGACCACATCGTCTGCGATCAGTTCGCGGCCATTTTGGAATTTGACACCCTTGCGGAGTTTGAAGGTGTAGGTCAACCCATCCGCGCTGACTTGTGGCAGGGCTTCTGCCAGGCGAGGCTGGATGGTCGTGCCGCTGTCATAATCCAGCAGGCCGTCGAACACCATTTTGATGGCTGGCCAGTTGGTCCAGTCATAACCAATCGCCGGATCCAGGGTGGCCAGATCGTCCTTATAGGCCACGATCATGGATCCACCTTTTTGTGGGGCAGCCTCGGCGGCGGGGGCCTGGGTGGCAGCTGGCGCGGCTGGTGCAGCTGGCGCGGCAGGTGCGGCACTCCCACCGCAAGCCGAAAGCGTCATTGCCAGAACCAGTAGTACGTACAAAAGTACTTTGTGTTTTACCATATTCTCCTCCTTCAGGAAAATTAAATACGTCATCTACAATTGAATGATGGCTGTCGTGTGGCAAACCCAGGAAAAATTCTGTGCGAATGGGAAACAGGCTTGCTGTAATCAATATTGGATTGTCTAATGTAAGATTAATAATTATTATAACAGACGCCAGCCCACCACCCCGCAGCTTGTTTTCACCATCAGAAATTCTTATTGACTCGGCTCTACTCATACCGCTATGGTTTGGCGCTAAATACGCCCTGATCTTGCCGCCTGAAAACTCCAGAATATCCAGATGCTCTGCTGGGCAAAAAATCACTCTTTTTTCTTTTTAGGTATGTTTTCTAACCGGTCAAAACTCACTGTGAGTAGTTTGACAATGTCACCCGGGGTGAAACAAGGGACGCTGTGCGAGACCGGCCTTCTTGCACACCGAGTTAAGCCCCGGTTATTGTGGGGTTTGCCGGTCGTGGCAATCCCCGATTTGCGAGGAGATTGCTTCAGTCGTTGTGGAACGCTCCTCCTAATGACAGACTGGCGGCCGAGGGCAGACCTGCCTGACACTCCCGGCCGCTGTCATTGCGAGGAGCGCACTTCGCGACGCGGCAATCTCCCTCGCCGGCTGGTAGATCGCCGCGGCAAAGGGCGCCTCCTAATGAAATAATTGTCATCTCCTCTTCGAATGCCGCCTCGCCGGCCGCTGTCATTGCGAGGAGCGCACTTCGCGACGCGGCAATCTCCCTCGCCG
>CAZLJB010000494.1:2919-3265 GCA_964559195.1 uncultured Anaerolinea sp.
GCTGGTAGATCTCCGCGGCAAAGGGCGCCTCCTAATGAAATAATTGTCATCTCCTCATCGAGTACCGCCTTCGGCGGCATAGGCGAATCTCGCAATGACATTTTTAAGTATTTGAGTAATATGCATAGAACATATGTTTATTGTGACATTGTCAAAATAGATACAAAAAATGGCTTATTTGGATCGGCATCCCGGTTCCAGAGATTGATGAGAGTCTGCCCCACCCACTCATCCGCGACGAATATTTCGCGCTGCTCTGCCGGGCCATGTTCGGCATATTTTGAATACTGTCCAGGCGGGATGGGATGTGGCTTTTATTTTTCGAAGTTTTTTGGGTTAGAAAAGA